>JBPCWM010000268.1:0-3237 GCA_051009515.1 Rhizobiaceae bacterium
CAATGTGACGCTGATGGGCGCAATCCAACGCATTACAATCCCGAGCTGTCGCGCCGGGCCCGCGGTTTTGCCGCCTGGGCGGTCATTCAGTCACTCGGTCGCGCCGGTATTCGCAACATGGTCGAGCAACATTGCAAAGCTGCTCGGGTTGTGGGCGAGAGCTTGTCTGGGATTGATGGCTTGGAGGTTCTCAATCGTGTAGATCTCAATCAGCTAGTATTGAGTTTTGAAAAAGACGGAGCCAATGTCACAGCTCAAATCGCTGATCTGTTGAATGGAGATGGAACGTCTTTTGTGCGTACCACCCATTGGAAGGGCAGGGAAGCCTTGCGCATCTCCATCATCTCAAAGAATGCATCGTGCAGGACCGGCCAGCACCTTGCAGAGAGAATTCTTGATCTGTGGGCAGGTTTTGCCAGGCGCAATTGATTGCAATCTGTGAGTGTGTGAATTGCGGTTAGTTGCTTTTACGCAATCGATAAATGTTTCAATTGTTTCATCCAACGGCAATCGCGGCAACAATTGCAACTTTTGCAGGCTATAATGGCAATCCAGCTGAAACAGCCTGACGTCATTAATGCTCCATCACCTCTTATGAAGGAGCAAAGACATGACTTACTATGCAACCATTCCTTCGGCCGCGCCGCAGGGATTTTTCTCAAAAGCCTGTTCAAATTTCATCGAGACCCGCAAGCGGCGTCGTGCAGAGCGTGACTCCGTGCGGGAACTGATGAAACTCAACCCCACCATGTTGAAAGACCTGGCAATCGACCGGTCCGAAATCCAGTCGGTCATCCTAGTCATGTCTGGTGACCGGCGCAGGACGTTTTCAAAATGACCAGTTTTATGATTGAGCAAGGAACGCGGATGCCCGGATTTTCCCGTGCATTCGGTTCCGTCCAACGCCCTCATGTTTGCCCGACTCGCGCTATTCAAATAATCGAACTGACGTCAAAGGACGCCCAGTTGCAAACCGTTTATTTTGAGGGTCTGAGCGACACGTCGAAATATTTCAGATTCATGGCTCCACTGTCCGGCTTGTCCAGGTCTCTGGCAGGTGTCCTATGCAATGTTCATCGTGACAACCACGTGGTTTTGATGGCCGCAGTGCGTGAGCAGGGCTGTGTTAACATGATTGGTGAAGCGCGTTTTGTCCGTAAAACGGCACAAAGCACGCAAGCAGAATTCGCCATTTCCATTGCCGACGATTGGCAGGGTACCGGGCTGGCCAGCAAGCTCATGACTGCTCTTGAAACGAGGGCCAGTCAAGGTGGCGTGACCAGCCTGCACGGCAGCGTATTGCGATCCAACGAAGCCATGAAATGCTTCGCTGAACGCAATGGCTATAAATTCCACCAGGATGCCAATGAGGCCCGGGTTGTCAAAGCCGTTAAAACGCTAGTTCCAACCTCACCTCTGCACTAAGGCTTGCGCCGGACAGCTGGCTGTCGAGTTTGAATGCACAACTGTGTCAGTCAAGATCAACCGGTTTTCCGCTGGCACGGGACTCAGCGGCTGCATCGGCCAAAAGCTGAGCTGCGAGCCCGTCGTGAATGCCGGGCGTCACCGCAGATCCGGAAACCAGTGCATCGGCAAATGCTGCAATCTCGATCTGATAGGCGGCTTCATAGCGTTCGAGAAAAAAATGCCTGGCTGGTGATAGGCGAAAGCCGGAACCGGTTGCGTGTTCAACTGTGTTTTCGTGCACATTGGCTGCCCGCAACATCCCCTTGGCACCGTGTACCTCTAACCGCTGATCATAGCCGTAGACGGCGCGTCTTGAATTTGTGATCTGACAAATCGCGCCACTGGCCGTTGTCAGTGTGACGGCCGCAGTGTCAATATCACCCGCTGCACCGATGGCCGGATCAACCAGATTGGAGCCGACTGCAAAAACCTGAGTCGGGTTTTCCCCCAGCAGGAATCGCGCCATGTCAAAATCATGGATCATCATGTCCCTGAAAATACCGCCTGACCGCTCGATATAGTCCATTGGCGGCGGGGCAGGGTCGCGTGAGGTAATGGCTACAAGTTCCACTTTTCCAATTTCGCCATCTGCTATTGAAGTCTGAAGGGCTGCAAAATTGGGATCAAACCGCCGGTTGAATGCAGTCATGAATGGCACGTTTGCGGCTTCCACAACGGCTATGCAGTTGCGAATGCGTTCGGCAGACATGTCCACGGGCTTTTCACAAAAAATGGCCTTGCCCGCTGCTGCAGCCTGATGGATCAGCTCATAATGGGTGTCAGTTGGTGTTGCGATGATGACTGCATCTACATCCGGACTTAAAATGACGGATTCAACCTCAAGAACTTGCGCTCCTGTTTTCTGCGCAACAGCCTTTGCAGCATTCGGATATGCATCTGCCACAGCGGAAATGCGAACATTGTCGAGCCGCTCTATCGATAGGGCATGAACCTGCCCGATGCGTCCGCATCCCAATAATCCTATATTCAGCATGTCAGCCTCTCTTGAATGCTTTGAGCACACGTCGCGTGGCCGTGACCACCGGATCGTGGGTGTCTTTCAAAATCAGAACTCGGTCAAAGCGATCCGGATCGCTGTTGACAGCGTCACGCAGGGCAGTGCCAAATGCCATTCTCAACTCTGTGCCGATATTGAATTTGCAGATACTGGATCCGCGCGCCAATTCAGTGCGCTCGGCCACTGGTACACCTGACCCTCCGTGAATTACTAGCGGGACATCGGTTGTCGCCTCAATGGCGCGGATGCGGCTCATATCCAGCCCTTGTCCTGTATCCTGCTGCAAATGGACATTGCCAACAGAAATCGCCATGGCATCAACACCGGTATGTCTGCTGAATTGTGCGGCCTCTTCGGGATCTGTTCCAGCGGATTTCTCGCCACCGGAATAACCGACAAATCCTATCTCGCCCTCGCAGCTTATTCCGGCGGCATGAGCCATTTCCGCGATGGCAGCTGTCTCATCGATGTTCTGATTCAGCGGTTTGCGCGAACCATCAAACATCAGTGACGTGAAGCCGCTGTCCAGCGCTTGTTTGCATTCCTCAAACGTATATCCGTGGTCCAGATGGGCCACCACTGGCACGGCCGCATGCTCGGCCAGATGGCGAAACATCTTGCCCAGAACAGGCAAGGGAGTGTGCTCCCTGCATCCTGGACCTGCTTGCAAGATTATTGGAGCAGATTCGGCTTCTGCCGCTGCCACATAAGCCCACATGTCTTCCCAGCCTAAAGTTACCAGACCGGCGACA
>JBPCWM010000269.1:0-4654 GCA_051009515.1 Rhizobiaceae bacterium
GCGCTGCACCTGTTCACTGGCACATCGGTTAATCCGCGAATGCCGGTCTGGGTTGCCAGTATCAAACTGGTAACCATGTTGGAACAATTATCAGCCAATATCCGCTCGACCCCCTACGGCTGGTTCCGCAAAAAACATACCTTAACACATAAATGTCAACCTGCCCTGCACATCGGGACAGGCAGGGGACAGGCATGACGGTCATAACTGAGTTGGGAACGGATCAGATTGACGAAGCTTTGAGGTGGGCTGGGCGCAAGTTCAGATTTCGCAACAGCAAGCGCATCACAAATCACCCGTGGGGCAAGACATATGCGCTGCATGGTATCGACCAGACCACTTATCTCAAGATTGTTCCTTCGCATGGGGCTGATGCCCGTTTTGCGCTTGAGGCGATCTCCCGACAGTTCGCAAATCAGGTGCCGGAATTGATCGCTTGTGATTCTGAGCGTGGATTCTTTCTCTATAGCGATTTTCAGGCAGACCCGATTGAAAGCGGACTGAACTCCTCCCAAAGACGCTCCATTCTGCGGACCTACGCGTCCATTCAATCTGCGGCCACAAGCGAAACCCAGCAGTTTCAGGACTTGCCGCAAGTCAAATGCAGCGATCAGTTTGAACAATTGATGGCGTTTCTTGGAAACAGCGACGCCCTGTCAGTTAGCATTGACGGCAGGCCATCAGCTGGATTTTTCATAGGCGATGACAACGCACGGCATTATCGAGACATTCTCTATAGTCTGGCCAAGCTCTTTGAGCGTTTCCTTGCACTTGGGGACACGGTGCCAGTGACCCTCAACCACTGCGATCTGCGCACCAAGAATATGGCACGGCGGGCTGACGGTTCGCTGGTGATCTACGATTGGGATGATGCCGTCATTGGCCCGCCCGGGTTGTCGCTGCACGCACTTTTCAGCGGCAGTTTCCGGCCAATCGCCGCCCTGTCGAGACGCATTGCCCCGGGAGAAGAACCGAGACTGGCACGCGATCGGGCCGTAGTCGATCACTATATCGAAGGCCTTTGTGCCTCCCAAACCTATAAGGCTGATGAGCTGCGCATCGCCCTGCCTGCAACATCCTGCGCAGGTGTCATTCATTATCTGCTCGGCTTTGCAAACTATCCGGTTTCGGACAACGCCCTGCGCCACACAATTGGCAAGAACATGACGCGTAGATTCAGTGATCTGTTGAACGTTGCCCATATTCTGGCTCTGCACGGAACCTCCCGGGAAACTCAGGAGGCATTCAGCGCGGCCTTGCGGGCTTCCGGCCGTTCGGCGCGTGCCGATCATTTTGACAAGGCCGCAAAGGTTCGCATGTCGGTTTCCTCCAAACACAGACAGGATGGATCATCAAACCAAATCAACAGCGAAGTCTGGTTGCAACAGAAATTGGAGGCGTCAGATGGCGAGGGCGTGTTCCCGTCTGTTGCAATTTCCGTTCAGGAACAAGCATCTCAAAAACTGTCTGATTCAAATCTGAAACTGGGTGTTGAACTATTCAAACGCCATGGCACCTTGATGATCGAGAATGCGATCCCCCCCGACCTCGTGCAACGGTGCCATCGCGAATTCATGAACAGCTATGAACGCTACTTTCATGACACACGGCACGATGATGCCCTGCGCGTCGGGGACAAGCGGTTCATGATTACGGTTGAGTTTTCCGGAGGATTTGCGAAACCCAAGATGTTTGCCTCCCCCATGGTCATGCCGATCATGGCAGAATTGCTCAGTTCAGATTTTATTCTGGGAAGCCTGACAGCGGTTGCCTCGCTACCGGGCTCATCAGTCCAGCGTATGCACAAGGACAATCAAGCCCTGTTTCCTGAAACCCCAGACGGTGCTTTGCCAAGTTTTTCAATTGCCATGATCGTCCCGTTAATCGCGCTCAATGAGGAAACTGGTGCAACACGCGTGGTAAAAGGCAGCCATCGCTTCTCGTCAAGTGAATCGAAAAAAATGCCCTATCAGGATCCGACGGTCAGCCTGGGTTCCTGCTTCCTGATGGACAGCCGCCTGACCCATCAGGGAATGGGCAATAACAGCCAGTTTGTGCGTCCTATTACCAGCCTCGTTTACCAACGCCCCTGGTATCAGGACAATCTGAACTACAAGAAGCAAAAGCCTCTCAATATCAATGCGCAGCAGTTTGAAGCCGTGCCGGACAATCTGACGAAACTCGTAGAATGGGCCGTATCAGATGAACATGATCCCGAAAATCGACCTTGATCAACCCCGGTCCGAATATGTTCTGGACGCGCCCTATACCTGGAGCTACTTCGAATATCAGAACCCGCTTTTGATGTCATTCATAGCCCGGCTCAACGGCTTCAGAATGCCTTCCTTGAATGAACCCTTCACCTATTGTGACCTTGGATGCGGCAATGGAGTGAGTGTCAACCTGCTGGCTTCCAGTTTCCCGCAGGGGCAATTTTACGGTGTCGACTTCAACAGCGAACATATTGAAAATGCGCAAAGAATTGCAGACAAGGCCGGACTCACCAATGTCACGTTCATCGATGCATCCTTTGAGCAGTATGAGCAGAGCGCCCCACCGCAATTCGACTATATCGCAATGCACGGGATTTACAGCTGGGTTGGGGAAGAAATTCGCGAACAAATCCGCCGCCTGGTGGATCTGACCCTGAAACCGGGTGGTCTGGTTTATTTGTGCTACAACACACTACCCGGTTGGTCGGAACTCATTCCGTTGTGGAAAATGATTCAGGGTTATACCGCGCATTTGCCGGTGGACTCCCTCACCAAAGCGCGTATCGGTCTGGAAAATATGGCTTTCCTGCGTGATCAGGGAACACGCTATTTCACCGAAACACCAGCCGCCAGCCGCTACCTCGACCGACTGCTGGAGAGAGACATTCATTATGTCGCTCATGAATTCTGCAATGGGTGTTTTGAACCGCAATATTTCATGGATGTCGCCAACGGCTTCAAGGAATTCGGGCTGGATTATGCCGGCACGATGAAAATCCACCGCAATGACATGCACAATATCATTTCTTCGCGCTATCATGCGCATCTCGAAGCTGCACCAAACGCCTTGGAACGCGAAAGCCGGGCCAGCTTCATCCGCAACGAATTCTTCCGTCGCGATCTGTATATCAGGGATGGCGAGCGGCTGGAGGGAGCTGAGGCCGCAACCTTGATTGAAAATACAATTGTCGGGGCAAATACGACCCAAGCCGATCTGGACCGCAAATTGGATCTGGGGCGCAAATCTGTGGATCTGGAAACGTCTTTCAACCCAGATCTGCTTAAGCTGGCTGCCAGCGGTAGTTACACGATAGCCGAACTGATGAACCATTCCATCCTCGAGGGTGTCGATCCGGCTGAGATAAAAAATCGTGTCATTGACTTGCTTGGTGGATATCAGATTCAACCGCTGGCGAAAAAGGTTTCTACGCTTGCACCCAATATTTCCGGCACGTTTGAACTCTGCTCATCGGTCAATCGCGTTCTCATGGAAGAGCGACTGATTGCAGAGGAAAAAACCTACGTGGAATCTGCCGTTATGGGGTCTGCAATTCGATTGAACTTTGTCAATGGTTTGCTGGTTCTGGCTCTGCACGGGCGTACAATTGAACAAGCCATTGCCCACGTAGTAGAGCAAATCAGCAGGTTGAAAGATGAAAAGCAAGCCCACCTTGCAACGACAGAAAATTTGGCAGATTGGGTGCGCAAAAAGACCCGAAAGTTCGTGGATCACAAATTGCCGGTTCTGCTGAAATATGAGATTCTGAAAAGCATCTAGCGCAACCGGGAAACTGAACCGACACTGGAGCCGGAGAAAACTCAATCCTCTTCGGCAAGCTCCCTGCGCAGACGCTCTGCTTCATCATCCAGCCATTTTTGATATTTGGCATCTGGTGGACGATATCGAACAAGTACGATCAGACTCAATACAGTCGCTGCACCTATGGCGGCAAACAGACGGATCTGCTCGTCATCGGGTATACCCCGTGTTACCAGCATCCAGCCAGCAAGAACCAACACGGCCAAATTGGCAACTATCGCAAGAATTTTCATGACACAATCTCATCATACCCCAATAACGAACGAGCATTGATCTGCGTATCAATGACCTCCGCAAGCGATACAAATTCTGCACCTCACTTTTGTGAGCGAATCCTACGCGACTGTCCGTCTTCAGAACAACTCGACGACAGGACCGGCCCAAAAATGAAAATCGACTGCACCCCGGGCGCCGCAAGCGAACTGCCCGGGGACCTGACGGTCAACCTGACCTCACCGCAGTGAAAAAGTCAGTTAGCTGCCCCGTACCGCATTCATGCATTTGCGGCCCATATCCATGGCCTTGTAAGTCCCCTTCAGGTCAACCACGAACGCACCTTCCGTATCAGGGAACACGATCATTTCATATTTCTTGGCAAGGTCGCGTTTGAATTCCGGGCTATCGACCAGAAAATATCCACCTGAATAGCCACCCTGAATATGGCCTTTCAACTGGGTGGCCACACCTGCATAAACGTTGCCGTCAATGGCGACGAAAATCTGGTTTTTCTTATTGTTCTTTACGTTAATGCGGTTCTTCGTGAACACGCCAAGATAACCGACTTCACGATTGGCGGTGACACCCATCTGCACGGCGTTGGGTCCGTCTACACGGGCAATAT
>JBPCWM010000270.1:0-3188 GCA_051009515.1 Rhizobiaceae bacterium
TAATATGGGTTGCAGCAAGGGCACTGTCAGAACAAGAATGGCAAAACCTTCCATAAATGTACCCAGAACTATGAATATGAGCAGGAAGGCCACAACAATCTGGGTGCCGGTAAATCCCTGACTTTCCACCCATTCTGCAAGGCTGAATGTAACCCCTGTGAAGCCGACAAAGGACTTGAAGACAAATGCTCCAAACAGAATCATGAACAGGGTGCCTGATGCACGCAACGTATTTGTGAAAACATCTACCAAATTGGGCCACGTGACCGCCCCGCGAATGAGGGTCACAATAAATGCGAGGAGTGCGCCTATACCGGCGGCTTCGACGGCTGAGAACACGCCGGTATAGATACCTCCAATCGTCAAAACGATAATGCCGATGATCCAGCTCGCCTTGCCTATTGCCCGGATACGATCGGTCAATGAGACCGACTCGGCGGCTTGCGGAGCTTTGGACGGATCACGCCACACAACAATCGTGATGGCTATCACGAAGAGGGTCGTCAGCAGGATGCCCGGCAAAACGCCTGCCAGGAACAATCGTCCTATGCTTTCTTCGGTCAGGATCGCGTAGACAACGAAACCGGCTGATGGCGGGATCAGGATGCCCAATGTGCCGCCTGCTGCTATCGAACCGGTGGCAAGGCCATTGTCATAATTGTACCGCTTCATCTCCGGCAGCGCGACGCGCCCCATGGTCAGCGCAGCGGCCAACGACGACCCGGACAGGGCCGAGAAACCAGCGCAACCAACGACCGTGGCGGAAGCCAGCCCCCCTCTCCTGTGTCCGAACCATGAATGAGCTGCATCATAAAGGTCACGACTCATGCCGGACACACCGGCAAGGTTTCCCATCAAAACAAAGAGCGGGATAATGGTCAGTGGGTAATTGGCTGCTTCACTAAAAATCTCACCAGCCAGCTTTGGTATCGCCGCAGGCGGCCTGATCATGTAGATGCCGACGGTTCCCACCAGCATCATCGCAAGCGCAACCGGCATACGGATGAACAGCAGAATGAACAGAGCAGCAAACCCCAAAAAGGCGATCGTCGTGCTGTCCATCACCCTGCCCCTGGATCGTTTGGATCCTCGCCCTTGAAATGAAACAGCCCCTGCAGCAACTGGATCAATATATGCAGCGCATACAGCCCCATGGAAACTGCAAGAATGTAATAGAACGGCCGGTGCTCAATGCTCAGGTTTTCGGTGATGCATCCTTTTTCAAATCCACAGGATTTGATCACCAGCGCATAACTGGCAAGCGATAATATACCGAAAGCGAGCAGGCGCATGATCAGATCAGTATAGCGAGTGACCTTGCGCCCGAAAAAACGGGAGATGATATCAATGCTGATATGCGCATTATTGCGGGCTCCAAAAATGGTCGAGGCCGCCGCAACGACGGAAAGAACAAGCACAGAGAGATCGCCAATTCCAAATATGGGATTATTGATTCCATATCTCCAGATCACGGCGACAATAATTATTCCCATCAGGCCAACCACGCCCAGCGCCCCGAACACGGCAAACAGCCCGGTCAATCGACCAAGCTGTTTGTCTGCCCAGGACAAGAATGTGTTCATGACTGAGGTCCAGGCTAGACTGGCTTTCTATTCGCCTTTCATAAGCTTGATGACTTCGCCAATCGAGCTGTCGCCAACTTTCTGATTGACGATTTCTGCCATGGCTTTTGCGATAACAGCCTCAATCTTTTCACGCTCGCCCGGTTCCCACTCAAGCATCTGATTGCCGTTTTCAGCCGCCACTTTCAGCCCCCCTGCAGAAGCCTTGTCGTAGGTGCGGCCGCCACCAAGAGCGAGTTCAGGGCCTGAAGCCTCATCAACCCAGGCTTTTTCCTGATCGGTCAACCCATTGTAAACATCCAGGTTCATCAACAGGGCAAAGGAGGAGCCGGAACCTGGGAACCAAGTGGTGACATAATTGGCCGGTTCGTGCAGCTTGAAAGAGCGCACGGCTGAAGAGTCGATCATGATCGCATCGATTACTCCATTGGTCAGGTTCTGGTTGATTTGTGTAACAGGCTGAGCCACCGCAGAAGCCCCGAGAGCTTCCACAAAAGGCACATCACTTTTGGATGTCACGCGCACCTTCATGCCCTGCAGGTCGGACAGTTTGGTGACTGGCTTGTCCTTGGTGATGAGAACAGGCGGAGCATTGGACCACAACGCCAGAACTTTAGCGTTGAACTCTTTTTCCAACACCGACTTCGCCCTGATCATACCTTCCGTACATTCCAAGGCACTGTCACAAACGCCCGGCAGACCCACCACATTGGTTTTGGGGAACACGTCTGCCGTATAACCAGGCAGGGTGAACACGATATCGGCAACATTGTCGAGCAGAATGGAATACTGTTTGGGCGGAACCTTGTTCAACGCACCACCAGCATACTGTTTGACCGTCAAAGCACCCCCGGAGACTTCTTTCAGCTTTTCGGCAAAAGGTGTGAAAACACCTCGATTCATAGGGTGTTTTGGCCCCATGAAATAGGCGAGCGACAATTCCTTGGCAGAAACCTGAGTGATTGAGAATGCCCCAATTGCAACACTGGCAGCCGTCAGCAGTTTCAACAGTTTCATAAATTCTTCCTCCCACTGTGTTTTTGCCAGTTTTCACTCTCCAAGGCTTATTGTCTAGCCCACCAACAGATCATCGCCCGCGAAATCGGAAGCTTTCACGCTTGTGCAAGAGGACAAGGAGGTACATCTTCCCAAAACAAAAATACTTGTGCAGTTGAGGGTCTCTTCATGGCAACCATCAAATCCGTTGAATTGCATATGGTCGATCTGGTCCCCAAGGTCCGCAGAACCGATGCCATCCAGTCGTTTGACAGCCAGGAAACCCCGCTCGTCATCATCACCGACAGTGATGGAAACTCTGGCACCGGATATACATACACTATCGGACAAGGCGGGCCTGCGATTGTTTCGCTTCTGCGCGCCACACTCGTCCCGCAACTTATCGGTCGCGAAGCAGAAGACATCGAAGCAATTTGGAAAGACCTGTTGTTCAGCACACACGCGACCGCAGTCGGGGCGATCACCTCGCTCGCCCTGGCCGCAATTGATACAGCCCTGTGGGATTTACGCTGCAAGCGTGCAGGCCTTCCGCTGTATCGCATGCTCGGCGGTGCTAAAGAATGCGTGGCCTGCTACACTACAGAAGGT
>JBPCWM010000271.1:0-12606 GCA_051009515.1 Rhizobiaceae bacterium
GGCCCATGGTTCCCGGAATTGATTTTGCCGGTAAGGTCATCGATTCCAGTCATTCAGGTTTTTCGATTGGTGACGATGTCATTCTCAATGGCTTTGGTGTCGGGGAAACCCATTGGGGGGCTTATGCAGAAAAGGCCCGGGTAAGTGGTGATTGGCTGATCAAGCGGCCGGAAGGTATTTCCGCGAAACAAGCCATGTCCATCGGAACCGCTGGCTATACGGCTATGCTTTGCGTCATGGCGCTTGAGAGCCACGACATCAAGCCATCACGCGGCCCTGTCGTAGTGACTGGTGCAAATGGTGGCGTGGGTTCCGTGGCCATTTCGCTGCTGTCCAGGCTGGGTTATGAAGTGATAGCATCGACTGGTCGTATGGATGAGCAGGACTTTCTCAAGTCATTGGGTGCTTCCGAAATTATTGACCGCCATGAACTATCGGAAGCTGGGCGTCCTTTGGGCAAGGAGCGTTGGGCAGGCGGTGTCGATGCTGTTGGATCTCACACGTTGGCCAATGTGTTGGCACAGACAAAATATGGCGGCGCGGTTGCTGCCTGCGGACTGGCTCAGGGGTTTGATCTGCCGACAACGGTCATGCCGTTTATACTGCGTGGTGTCAGTCTCTTGGGTGTTGACAGTGTACAAGCACCGCTTGCGATCCGGACTGAAGCCTGGAACCGGCTTGCCCGCGATTTGGACATGAACAAACTGGACAGTCTCACCACTGAGATCGGTTTTGATGAGCTCATTGGTGCGGCGAGCGATATAGTGGAAGGCAAGATCAGGGGGCGCGTGGTCGCTACCATGTAATTTAACTGGTTTGTGGTCGGGACACTTTCCGTGACCTGCAACGAGCTTCACTTGCCTTGATTATGGCCTGCCGGGCAGAACCCTGTCCGGCGGCTGGTGGCCGTCAAATACGGTGCGGATGTTGATAATGACCTTGTCGCCCATCTCCGCTCGCCCCTCCACAGTTGCCGAACCCATATGGGGCAGCATGACAAGTTTGCCCATTTCTGACAGCGTCCTCATGCGTGCAGATACAGCCGGTTCTTTCTCGAAGACATCAAGAGCCGCACCGGCCACCGCACCCTCTTCCAAGGCGGTGATTAATGCACTTTCATCGATAATTTCGCCACGCGCGGCATTCACTATATAGGATTCCGGGCGCATCAGTTTCAAACGTCGCTCTGACAACAAATGATACGTTGCCGGTGTAAAGGGGCAGTTGATCGACACAATGTCCATACGGGCCAGCATCTGGTCCAGACTGTCCCAATGAGTGGCTTCAAGTTCGGCTTCAAGATCGGGGTGAACCCGTCTGGGGTTGTGGTAATGGATAGCCATTCCGAAGGCCCTGGCACGGCGGGCAACGGCTGATCCAATGCGCCCCATGCCAACAATGCCAAGTCTTTTTCCGGTTATTCTGCGACCCAACATCCAATTGGGAGACCATCCTGGCCATCCTTCCGGGCTGGTCATGATCTGAGCACCTTCTACCAATCTCCTTGGCACCGCCAGCATCATGGCAAGCACCATATCGGCCGTGTCGTCGGTTAAAACGCGCGGTGTATTTGTCACCGTAATGCCCTTGTCGGCGGCTGCAGTGATGTCAATATTATCGGTCCCATTGCCGAAATTTGCGATCAGTTTCAGTTGATCGCCCGCTTGGGCAATGATAGCTGCATCAATCTTGTCGCTGACAGTTGGAACCAGCACATCGGCGCGTTTTACGGCTGCAACCAGTTCGGGCTGTGTGAACGGTTTGTCTTCCACATTGAGCTCTGTGTCGAACAATTCCCGCATCCGGGTTTCCACAACTCCCGGCAGTTTCCGTGTAACAATGACCTGAGGTTTTTTTCCTGTCATGGCCTGCGCTCCATCATCACACAATTCAACACACTTAACTCCAAGCCGTGAGCATTAGATATTTGTTTACCATAAATGTTGAACCGACATTAACCGATATCGGCGACATTCTGTTCACCGTACTGATGAGAGATCAGGTCGGCCCCATTTATTAACAGACCCAGACTGGAACGCAATGCTATCGCGCACCCGGTCAAGTGTGAAGACAGGACGTAAACAGTGACCCCCACCCAGCTCAATGTAGGAAAATCAGCCACGCGAACCCAACTCGTGATACTTGCTTTGATATTGTTGGGATTTGGGTTGGGGATTGCCTCCAGTTCTGCTTATGCCAATGGTAACGGTCTTGATCGTGGCCGCGAAACCGGACTTCCACTTCCACGGTTCGTCAGCCTGAAATTCAACAAGGTCAACCTGCGTGTGGGCCCTGGTCGCAAATACTCCATCAACTGGCAGTACAAGAAGCAGGGTCTGCCTGTCGAAGTCATTCAGGAGTTTGATCAATGGCGCCGTATTCGCGATTCTGAAGGTGCTACTGGTTGGGTTTTGAGTTCCCAATTGTCCAGTCGTCGTACAGGGCTTGTCGCACCCTGGCAAAAATCAAAAATTGAGATTGGCAATACGGTTCGCGCATCGTTTATTCAGGGCAAAGGCGCGGCCAATCCCGATGCTGCCACAGTGGCACGCCTACAGGCCGGATTGATGGTCTCAATTGAGGAATGCGAGTCACGTTGGTGCGAGGTTGAGGCCCAAAATACGCGGTTTTGGCTGCAACAGGACGCAATCTGGGGTGTTTATCCAGACGAGACAGTCGACGGATAATTTGTATAGTCAGAATTTATCGTCCGAAGGATCAGTCTTTTTTGCGCAATCGGACAATCACATCCACACGCGCGATTTCCATCCCATCAGGCGCAATTGGAAGGTCGGTCACTTCAATTTGTGAGGCAGGAACGTCCACAATGCGGTTTTCAGATTCAATATAGAAGTGATGATGATCCGACGTATTCGTGTCGAAATATGTTTTTGAGGACTCAACGGCCACCGCACGCAGCAGCCCCGCATCATTGAATTGGTGCAATGTGTTGTAAACTGTGGCCAATGAGACTGGAATTCGGGCAGTCAAAGCCTCTTCGTGCAAAGCTTCGGCAGAAACGTGTCGATCGCCTTTTGAGAACAGCAAATGTGCAAGAGAAAGCCTTTGGCGTGTAGGTCGCAGCCCTGCATCACGCAATTTGTTACCCAATTGCACCGTGTCACATTCCCGATGGGCTTGGGTGGCGCTTTGTGTGTTTGACATCAATTATATCCGTCAGGTCGGCCCCGGAGAAACGGGGCAAATGCAGCATTTCTAATCGTGAGTTAGAATAGGTGAGCCGCGGTTGATCTGCAAGCACCCACTTGGCGACATTTTGCCCACCAATCAGCGAAATTGACACCGAAAAGCCATTTGACCGCGTTTCCTCTGCGCGGTAAGGGCTACCTACTGATCAATAAATTGCCATGGTGGTTACACAAGCCGCCATGCGGACAAAGGTTCCCTTCTTTCATGGCCGAGCAAAAATCCAGTTACACCTACGAGGAAATTCTCACATGCGCACGCGGCGAAATGTTCGGGCCAGGCAATGCTCAGTTGCCCTTGCCGCCGATGCTGATGTTTGATCGCATCAATGAGATTTCAGAAACCGGTGGGGTACATGACAAAGGTTGTATCCGCGCTGATTTCAAGATTCATGAGGATTTGTGGTTCTTTCCTTGTCATTTTCAGGGTGATCCGGTCATGCCGGGCTGTCTGGGTTTGGACGCTCTGTGGCAGCTTACCGGATTTTATCTTGGCTGGCTCGGCGAGCCTGGCAAGGGCCGTGCGATTTCCACCGGTGAGGTAAAATTCACCGGAATGGTGACGCCGGAAACCAAGCTGGTTGAGTTTGAGATTGACTTCAAACGGGTAATGCGGGGGCGTTTGGTGCTCGGAATTGCCGACGGAATTGTCAAGGCTGACGGTGAAACGGTCTTCACGGCCAAGGACCTGCGCGTTGCCTTGTTTACAGAATAAGGTGAAAAACTTGAAAGCCGACGCAACAGCGTCCATCTTGAATATCAATCGTAACCAAGAAGGGGCCATTGAATGAAACGAGTCGTGGTCACCGGCATGGGGATTGTGTCCTCAATCGGCAACAATACACAGGAAGTTCTGGCTTCTTTGCGTGAAGCAAAGTCCGGGATCAGCTTTTCCGAAGAATTTGATCAGCACGGTTTCAGATGCCGCGTAGAGGGTGCGCCTGACCTTGATCCATTCGAAGTTTTGGATCGCCGCACCGTGCGATTCATGTCCAAGGGAACGGCCTGGAATTATATCGCAATGCAGCAGGCCATAGCTGATTCAGGACTTGAGGCTGGCGAAGTTGTCAATCCGCGCACCGGTATCATCATGGGGTCTGGTGGACCTTCTACCAAGACCATTGTGGAAGCTGCACAAAAGACCATTGATACCGGTTCTCCCAAGCGCATCGGGCCAACAGCCGTACCCAAGGCAATGAGTTCTACAGCGTCAGCTGTTTTGGCCACCCAGTTTGAAATCAAGGGGGTGAATTATTCGATCTCATCCGCCTGTGCGACTTCTAATCACTGTATTGGTAATGCCTATGAGACCATACAGATTGGCAAACAAGACGTCATTTTTGCAGGCGGCTCGGAAGATCTCGATTGGTCCATGTCCAACTTATTTGATGCAATGGGTGCCATGTCTTCAAAATATAACGAGACACCTGCAACGGCCTCCCGTGCATTTGATGTGAGCCGCGATGGATTTGTGATTGCCGGTGGAGCAGGTGTGCTGGTCTTGGAAGAGCTCGAACATGCCAAAGCGAGGGGTGCCAAGATTTATGGAGAGATCGTCGGTTATGGCGCTACGTCTGATGGTTACGACATGGTTGCACCGTCAGGCGAAGGGGCTGTTCGCTGCATGAACATGGCAGTTGGAACTGTCGGTGAGCCAATCGACTATATCAACCCGCATGCTACCAGTACCGGAGTAGGCGACGCGAAGGAAATTGGCGCGCTGAAGGAAATTTATGGTGATGCCTGTCCACCGATTTCGGCAACTAAATCACTGACCGGCCATTCGCTTGGGGCGACCGGTGTTCAAGAAGCAATATACTCGCTGTTGATGATGCAGAACGGGTTCATTTGTGAAAGTGCCCATATCACGGAGATTGACCCCGAATTTGCTGACATGCCGATTGTGCGTGAGCGCCGTGACGGGGTTGAAGTTAACACCGTGCTGTCCAATTCATTCGGATTTGGTGGTACAAACGCATCGCTTGTCTTCCAGCGTTTATCATAAGTTTAGCAAAGCAGGTTGGTTATGTCTGATTTACAGTCCAACATAATGGCCGGTAAACGCGGCCTTATCATGGGTGTGGCCAATGATCATTCCATTGCCTGGGGTATTGCCAAAACGCTTGCGGCCCATGGCGCGGAACTGGCTTTTACCTATCAAGGGGAAGCTTTTGGCCGTCGGGTCAAGCCACTTGCCGATTCGGTCGGCTCGGAGCTGCTGCTTCCCTGTGATGTTGAAGATATTGAGTCCGTTGATCAGGTGTTTGATCGGTTGAAGCAGGAATGGGGTCAACTGGACTTTCTTGTTCATGCCATTGGCTTTTCCGACAGGACCGAGCTGAAGGGTGATTATGCAGATACATCGCGGAAAAATTTCACAAAGACGATGATCATTTCCTGCTTTTCCTTCACGGAAGCTGCAAAACGTGCTGCAGAACTCATGAGCCATGGTGGGTCTATGATTACCTTGACCTATGGCGGCTCTACGCGAGTCATGCCTAACTATAATGTCATGGGTGTTGCCAAAGCTGCATTGGAATCCAGTGTGCGATACCTGGCAACGGATTTTGGTCCACGCAATATCAGGGTGAATGCGATATCGGCAGGTCCTATGCGCACTTTGGCGGGTGCTGGTATTTCCGACTCCCGTTCAATGTTCAACTATCAAAAACGTAACGCACCACTGCGGCGTACAGTTTCGCTTGAGGAAGTGGGCGGTGCCGGGCTTTATTTGCTGTCTGATCTGTCAGGTGGTGTAACAGGTGAGATCCATTTCGTTGATTCCGGCTATTCCACTTTGTCCATGCCGCGTCTGGAAGAAGTTAAGGCCGCTGACAGCGAGGCCTGAACCTGCTCAACCGAGGTCAATCAACCAACTGTCCCAATTGGTTTGGACCAGAGTGCGGCGTTGTGAATGGTCTTATTCGTCAGCGCACGGCCATTTGGCGGGCGCAGTCAGACCAGCAGGCAATTTGGTGCTTGAATCACCGCAGGCAAGATCGAGCTGCTCCTGAGTCAAATTGACAACACCGGTCAGGTCCACACCCTGGAACCGGGTCAGATAGGTCCAGGATTTATTCAAATCCGTGCCGGTTAAATTGGCACCTGAAAAATTTGCCCTGGCCAGATTGGTGAAGGTGATTTGAGCACCGGTAAGATTGGCGTTCTCAAAATTGGACCGTCCCAATTCTGTCTTGTTCAGATTGGTGTTAGTTAAATCAGAACCGGCAAAATCCGCTCGAAAAAGCTCAGCCTTTTCGAGGGAACCGTCAACGAGCTTCACTTCGTGAAAGACCGTACGTCCGCCATCAACTTTGCTCAGGTCTGCTTTCGTCAAATCGGAGTTAGAGATATTGACCCGGGTGATGGTTGCACGGGTCAGGTCGGCTCCGGCGAAATTCGTTTCGCGCATGTCAGAGCCAAACAGATCGGCATTGTTGAAATTGGAGCCAGAGAAATCATATCCGCTCAAAATAACATTGCGCTTGCGGCACCCGGACCAATCCACCCCCGCGGCGGGCGAATCCTTGCATCCGGCTTCAACTGAGGGCGAAAACAGAATGGCGCCACCTGTCAGGCCAGTTAGTACAACTGCAAATATGGTCAGATTTCTAAGTCGGATCGTATTCTTTCTCTTGGTCATGCTTTAGCCTTTTCTCCCATTGGCCCAACCTGATCTATATCATTGAGCGCATATATACGAAGTTTATCTTTCTTTCCACGAACAACAATGCGTTTTTTTGTTTCTTTTGGTGCTTCCATTCGTGCCTGATCCATTGTCTCCTGAGACAAACATAGAATGCATTTTTGTTCTTTTGTTGCTGATTCAAGGCGACTTGCAGTATTTACTGTATCACCAATGGCGGTCAGGCCGCGCGCGTGGCCATATCCCATATTGCCGAGTATGACTGAACCCGTGTGGATGCCGATGCCCATCCGCAGAGGTTCGGCCAGATCGCCTTCCAACCTCTGATTCAGTTGGTTGAGCTGTCTGATCATTTCTCCAGCGGTTTTAATCGCATCGGCTGCACTGTTGGACCTGGTCTCGTCAACACCAAACAGAGCCATGAAACCATCACCCAAAAATTTGTCAATTCGACCGTTATTTGCTTCTACGGCCTCACCCATGGCTTTCGAGAACTGGTTGATTAGATAAACCACATCGAATGGCAGCCGACTTTCAGAGGTTTTTGTAAAGTCTCTAAGGTCAGCAAACATCACGGTAATCACTTTTTCACGTCCGCTGGACCATGGTTCGTAGTCGGAACTTGAAGCCTTGTCCACGTCGGAGGGCAACAGCCGCAGAACTGTCATATCGCTTGCCGGAGTGGCCTGGCAGGCTAGCCGAATGTCGTCACCCGCCTTGACCCTCTGCAGCACTCTTTGCTCGGTCTCGCTGGGTGGGTTGATCTTGGGATCCTCGCTTACGATTCGAACCCTGCAGGTTGAGCAACGGCCTTTACCACCACAGACATTTGCATGGGGAACGTTGCCTAACTTGCTCATCTCGAGCAGGGTGGGGCCGGACGGCAGTGTTACGGTGGGTCCATCGATGTAGTCAATGGTGATTGTGTTTGATCGCCTTTGCTGGATGCGCCTGACAATTCTTGCAACAATCAGTATGCCAAACAGCGCAAGAAAGGTTGCCTCCGTAAATCTGACATCACGGGCGAGTGCCGACCAAACATCGTCGCTCACCAGGTTCAGTTCCGCATAATAGCGTTCCAGAAAATCACCGTCAGTCGCCAATATTTCCATGCGCCGCCCGGCGGCAAGATAACCGGTGAGTGAAAGGGTTGGTATCAGAGTGGCCAGAAACAGGAGGAGACTGCGATAACCAGGTGAGTACCAGCGCGTGGTCTGAAACCACATATGCATGCCGATACAACCGTGAATCCAGGCAGCAATCAGGCCCAGCGCATTATAAATGGCGTAGTCGGGCGACGCGACAAACACGGAATAAATTACATAATCATAAGAAGAGTTCAGATCATAGGCCGCGTTGGCATAGCGGGTGCTCACAACATGGCTGATCAGAAAATACGGAATGATCACACCCATTGCGATCTGAAACCATTCCTTGACCTTCAAGTTTAGCGATCGCCTTTGGTAAAGGCGCAGAAGTGACAACAGAATGTGAGTTGTCAGTGCTGTGTACAAAATCAGGCTGCCCACCCAGTTGCTCACGACAATGGACAATAATCCTCCTGCCTGCCGCATGGCCTGGTCAGAAATCAATCCAAATGCATGATTGATCAAATGCCAGCAAACATAGGTGAACAGCACCACACCACTGGACAGTCGCAACCTTGCAAGAAAGGCCTCGCTCAGGAAGCCAGACTTGACGGTAGCTTGATCTGTAGTGGAGCGACTCATGTCAGGATCACCACATTGATGTCGTCTTCCCCGTCAGCCAATGACGTACGCACCATTTTTCGATTGATGGTGTTTTGATAGCCTTGTTGCATCGCTGTGCGGAAGAATTGTTCGCCGCTCAGGGCCTTGGTGCCAAGAGATTTGTTGTGTTTTTCAAGTTTGGCTGAAAAATTGACGGCGGCCCCGATGACAGTAACCTCCAGCCGATCGCCGTACCCTACGGCTCCGAATATGACCGGTCCGGCGGTGACAGCCATGTTGATGGTGAGTTCGGAAGCTGGTCCGGTCCAGTTGTGGTGAGTCTCGAGGATGTCATCGATGCAACGCATTGCATTGGCACAATGGGCAGGATCCGGCTTGGTTGCACCAAATGTGATCATGATGCCATCGCCCATGAATTTGTCGACTGCTCCTCCATGACGGTGGACGATTGGAAGGACCAGATGCTGATAGTCCGACAGTAATATCATGGCCTTGTCCGGGGCCATCTCAGCCACCATGTTGGTGAAGCCGCGAATGTCGATATTCAATATGGCAACATCTCGCCGCTCTCCTTCTCCTGCCTGAATCTCATGTCCGGAATCGCGGATATGTTCGGCAACCGAAGTAGACATGAAGCGCGACAGGTCCTGAGCGGCGCTGCCCTCTGCCACCGCTGCTATAAGAAAATGATGACCACGGCGCACCGCAATCGCAAGGATTGCGGTGAACATTAGCATGGAAATCATTTTGGAGACTTCGGCGCCAATCAGCACCGAATTGGTGGTGATATAGGTGATATAATCACGCGTGATCATTGGATCGGCCGGGTCCACCCTAACCACGTAACACACCAATGCGGCCCAGCAGGCGACCGCAGTCAGGCCGGCTGCAACAACGTAGCGCGCCTCAAAACGCAGCGCACGCAGGCCAATGAGTACAAAAAAATTCATCACCTCCACAACCTTCAACGAGAAAGAAGCTTCCTGGCCATATTGGATATGAAAGCTCCATATCAGGTAGGTGAGCAGGATCATGTCCATCAGGATTGAAAAATAGATCAACCAGACCGGCGTGCGCCGAGTCAGTGCGACCATTAACATGATCAAAGTCAGCGCGAGATAGACAGAAATGACGAGTGGGACGCGTGAGACTGTTTCCGGATTTGGTTGCGGGGCCGCCAGGTAGGCAATGCCCCACAGCGCAAAGACGCCGAACTGTATCAGTTTGACCAAAACTTCGCTTATGTCATCATTATGGGCAATTGCCAGTAATACGCGGTCCGGCAATCTGGTATCATCGGCGCGAGGCCAGATTGCGCCGATGGCTTCCCGAAGTCGGTTCAAAGCATTTTCCATCAGCTGGTGGCCATAATCATGTGCAACTTCAATTCACTGTCGTCGATATTGCGATCACAAGCCACTCACAACAGCTTTTAGACCCGGATTTTCAAGCCTTCATACCCAAACCATGATCGCCTGAAGACCTGTTTGCATTGGGCGGAGATTTTGTCGAGTTCATCGTCGGAACGGCTCGGTCGGTGATGAAATACGCAATATCGCTTTACGCCTGCAGTCTTCGACAGGCGAACCCCTTCTTCCCATGTGGAATGCCCAAAATTCCAGAACATCGGGAATTCTTCATCAGTATATGTACCGTCGTAGATCATCAGGTCGGTGCCATCGACGAAATCGATAATCCCTTGGTCGGGTTCGTCGACAACATGGGTTGTGTCGGTGATGTAGCAAATCGATCTGCTGTCAAACTCTATGCGATATCCAACGCAATTGTCATGGTGGTTCAGGGGCAGGGTTTTGATCACAATGTCTGAGACAGGTTTGAGCACATCATGCACGTCAAAGTCGCGATAGGATATATCGGCTGAGAAGACTTCCGGTCCCACCGGAAAATAGGGGGGCTTCATATAGTTTTCGATCATTTTGCGTGTCTTGTCTGGGCCTTCCAGATGTCCGGACCAGATATCAACTTTTGCATTTGGATCAAAAAACGGCGCGAAGAAAGGTAGGCCGGATATGTGATCATAATGGCAATGGGTGAAAAACAGATTGATCGGTTTGCGCGGCAGACCCTTTCGGTCCAGTTTTTTGGCTTCTTTCATCAGGGAATCGCCAATAGCGCGCAAGCCGGAGCCGGCGTCAAAGATCAGACGTTGATCTCCGCAGGCTATTTCTACACAGGCCGTATTGCCGCCATATCGCACCGTGCTTTTGCTATCAGACGCAAGTGTACCGCGCGCACCCCAGATTTTCGCGCTGAAAGCGGGCTTACCCATTACTCATTGCCTTTCTGCTGCCCAGCACCCGAGGTGTATCAGTTTTGCTCCACATTAATAGTGTGATTTGTCAAGCTTTCAAACGGGCAACTTCGTCCCTTGCTACCGAAAGGTCGTGAGTTGTCTTGGCCAGACGTTGAACCAGTTCCCGCAGAACGGACATAGTCAGATCGGGACTGTCTTTCATCATGTCCATCATGTGCTCTTTCTTGATGCGCAATGTATCCAATGGTGAATTGGCCTGGATCGTTGCGGTTCTGGGAATGTCGCACAGGATCGCCATGTCGCCGACAAAGGAATTGGGACCGAGTTCAGCAACTTTACTGCTCTTGCGACCTTCATCACTCGAAACCAGCACATCTGCATTGCCATTGATCACAATATAGGCCGCATCAGCATCATCACCCTGCTCAAACAGCACTTCACCCTCGCCATAGGCCACGCGGTCGGATGCGAAAGCCAGCAATTTGAGTTTGTTGTTCGGCATGTTGGCCAGCATCGGAATCGACCTTAACAGGTCCACTTCATCCTGTAGCTTGCTCATTGTTTCCTCCTGTGACCCACAATCATGATATGAGGGCCTTATACGATGCGTTGTCTTTAGCCAACACTTCAGGACTATCCATTTGCAACAGCCTTTGACGCTCAAAAACCATTACCTGATCAAAGCGTTCAGCCAGACCTGGCGCAGTCAACACCCAAAGCAGGCCAAAGGGTTTGTGGCCGTCTTCGCCTCTTGCCCTGGCCAGGACCTTGTCCACCATGCGGTCCTGGGACCTGGCGTCCAGAGCATTGATGCCCCGGTTGATGATTAGCAGGTCGGCCCCCTTCATCATCGATCTTGCCAGAATAATACGCTGACGCTGGTTTTCTGACAGACGCTTGCCTCCGGTTCCTATATCAAACTGCAAGCCAATGTTGAAAATATCGTCTTCCAATTCCTGTTCCAGCAATAGCTCACGAATGGTCTTTTGCACCTGTTCCGTTGCGTTGGAAAGACCATAGGCAATCTTTCCGAACAGGATATTGTCCTGCACCGAGTTCAGCGGGTTATATGTTCCAAGATCGTAAACATTGATCTTGTCCTTCAGGGAGTCCGGCATAGTGTCGTGGAAGCTCTTGCGGGCTTCCAGAATGCGGTCCTGCATGTCTTCATCCAGCAATCGCAAGCGGTTGCGTCGTTCAATATAACCGAAGGGCAATTGCAACAACATGCGACGGTCTATTTCTTCAACACCCTCGAATCCAAGCTGCTTTGCCCGGCCCAGAATTGGTGGGTAATCCTCCAATTGTTCCGGGGTCATGAAGTTGAGTTGCTCAAAAAACGGGTTGTCTGGTGACAGGTCCGCAAAGAGTTCAATAGCCGTTTCGGCAAGTTCCATACCCATGTCGAACAAGTCGCGATCCAGGTTGGATTTCGCAAGAACACTTCGCAAATGCTCATTTTCCACCATCTGGTCGATCTTGAAGTGATCACTTTCAACAACCGTGCCGAAGAGCAGGTTTTCTGCAATGGAGGCGTGTTCGTTATAGGTGTTGCGATCCCAAACCTCGACCAGGTCCGCGAGGGGTGACCCATCTATGCGCTGGCGCAGGAGCTGACGAACTTCTATAAGTTTTTCGCAAAGTTGTGGTGTTTCTTCAGGACTCAGCATTTGCCGCATGGCCAGCTCGTAGATGGATTCATCCATCTCAACCAATTCCATGACATCGTGCACTTTCGGATAGACTTCATCGGGACCAGATATGCCC
>JBPCWM010000272.1:0-2920 GCA_051009515.1 Rhizobiaceae bacterium
CGCTGCCAACGATCCCAGATCTCAGCGCGTTGAATGGCAGAATAATAAATACGACGACGATACTTCATCAAAAACACTCCAATCAGTCTAATAGATTAAAGTGTTGCGTTCACCTGTTGAGAGTGCCGGACTTTTGAGACTTTCGCGCATCACACATTAATTGTCGCTAGCCGCCGCCATTGAAGTATTAAAATGGGTGTGGGCGCGGGTTTTCCCAACTGATGAAGCCTGCTTTGGATTTGAGCCCGACGGGTTAGTGTCGGGCCCAAGTTCGAAAACTCAGTTCAGGAAATCTGCGTAGCCGGTTTTGTCCAGTGTCCCAAAGATTGGCTTTTCGCTGTACTCAACAGAATTCCAGTCAATCTTGTCTACGTCGACCTTGCGGATTTGCATGTTGTCATAGGTACGGAAATAGTAATCTGCGTTGCCGGTATCTGCGACAATACTATAACCTGCCATCTGGGGTGCGGGGTCCAGCCAACGCCAGTATAGTGTTCCACGCGGAATATCGAAAACATTCACCATCGTCCAAGCAGCGTTGACGGCGTCAAGGTCGGTTTTGATTACGGACTTATCAAGGACATAGTTCAGCGCCGCGCCTTGCTCAAAACGACCGCGTGGTGACTTGTCGAACCCTGCAAATTTTTGTTCAGAGGCCTTGGCCTTTGCGGTATCAAAGGTTTCACCATCCATGTCCAGCATTGCTTTGACATTGCCCAGTTGCTCTTGATAAATCGGGTCGTTCGTCATGGCGCCAACGTGGTTTTCAAATATTTCCGGGTACCCGCTCCCGTCCTGCCATTCGACAACAATTCTGCGATCTTTGTCGGCGATCGAAAAGTGCATTCCCACTTCGACATAATTTGCCACAGCGATCTTTGTTGTTGAAACTTTGGTCTTCTTGAGAAGCTCCACCGCCTCATCGACAGTTTTTGCATTGGCAAGAACATAGGCACCAATATTGAGATAATTGTAGGGGCTTTCACCTTCCGGAGCGAATTTGGACGCCGCCAATGCCAGAGATTCAATGTTCAGCCCGTGCTCATTCATACCCGAAGAGATCCACTCGGTGTTTGCATGACGCATGCCTACATAGCCAATAGGACCAGATACGCCGAGCAGATCATACCCGCGCGGAGCCACAATGAATTGTTCACCGGCCTCAAATCCAAGCTCCATGGTACGGCCAACGATCTGGTTTCCCTGCTGCGTATCAAACACAAAGGAAGAGCAAGCCTGAACGACCTGGGCACTGGTCACGGCCAACAAAGCCATTGATATGCCAATTATCTTGAACCTGTTGAGCTTCATGATTCCATATTCTCCATTTATCCAAACTAGGTTCTGCACTGATCTCAAATTCAGGCAGAAAAGTGACACAGAAAACAAAGCTAGACATTTGCCCAACCCCATGGCTTGTGAAAGTCTTCGCTCTGTGTTCGGGTATTCGTTTCAAGACGCTAGGGAGTACAAAGATGCTGAAAGTGCTATTTCTGTTTTTTTTGGTTCAGGGCATTTTGGTCATCTCGGAAGAATCGGCGCAAGCTTGTGATGCCGCTTGTCAAGCAGCGCGCAAGGCGGCCAACCCTCTGGCTGACACAAAGGCATTGATCACTGACAATACAGCCGCATTCAGAAGTGGCACCAATGACGATGACAGCTACAATTTCCAGCTGCAGCCAGTCTATTCCGTGCCGCTGGATGATGCCAGTCTTGTACTTCGTGGGATTGTGCCCATCCAGGGTGTACAGCCTGGTGCGGTTTTGCCACCCAACAATATCGTACCGGCCAGAACACGCGATCTGACATGGGGGATTGGGGACACGTCCATACAAGCTTTCTATGCCCCCACTCCGGGGGAAAGCGGCATCTCGCTGGGTTTTGGTTTGCAAGCCTCGCTGCCAACGCACACCAAATCCGTTCTGCAGGGAGCGGGCTGGGGTGCCGGTCCGGCTTTTGTGGTGTTTGGCCAGGCGGGAGATTTGTCCTGGGGTGGCGTCATTGCCCACATGTGGGGGGAAAACAATTTCAGCGTTTCCATAATGCAACCCATCCTGACCTACGGTTTAGGGGAAGGCTGGTATTTTGGATATAACAATGTCGTATCCTACAATTGGAATGCCCCCACCCAGCGGCAGGCACTGGCATTGCCCCTCGGCCTGACAATCGGCAAGACTTCGATCATCAACGAAGCCGGGACCGCCATGGACATAAGTCTTGGCTATTATGTGTTGGACAGAAAACCCACCGGCGGGCCGGATAGCCAGCTTAAATTGGGGGTATCGTTCTTCTTCTAGCGATGTCGCGCATTCCGTTTTATGGCAAAGGACGAACGGTAACCAAGGGCTCACTGCTGCCGTTGGCCTGTTCACGGCTTGGCTGCATTCAACGACTGCTTCGACGGTTTTCGCAAAGCGGACCTCCAAAACACCAGGGCTCAATCACAGGCTAATGACCGAGAAGCGGACAAATTGACCATGCTCGATTGAATATGATGCCTGATTTGCGACGTTCCACCCATTGTCACCTTGAGCCAATTGTACAATGGTTGCACTAGTTGATAACTGAAATTCTCTGTGAAGGACCAGATAATGAGGCATTTCTTGGATTATGGATTCATCACTGCACTATCAGCGTTCGTGACTGTAAGTTCTGTGGCGGCTTCGGAGCGTGGGAATATCAACGATTTTTACCGTGGTTTCGAACTGACTGATATCACACAAAAAAACATGCAACTTTGGCCGTACTATAAATACACTTCCACTCGATGGGATGAATACGGCATCTTTGGCACTACTCCCATAATGGCCTCATCGAATCCCCCTGTTTTGACCACTGCCAAAGAAACTTTCGACTTCAGTCAGGAATTTAAGGATGGACGAAGTTTTGTGGATTCGCTTCTTGCCACCCAGACCAAGGG
>JBPCWM010000273.1:0-2754 GCA_051009515.1 Rhizobiaceae bacterium
AAACTGGACCCCGGCATCCTCCCGCGGCCCTTTTAAAGTTTCCCCTTTGATGACCCGGTTGATTAGGTCGTCAAAATTTGCTTTTTCGGTGCCCTATATCCCTATTGAGCACGTAGTTTCAGGTTGCACATTCGGTTGAAATACCGAACCTGCAGTAGTGTGGGCTCCTGCCACAAAAACACCGCCCAGCCCCCAAAATCGGACCGGTGTTTCATCACGCTACTTGTTGGATTGATCTGTGCTGACCCAATGGTCGAAAACTCAGAGTCTTTCCTGTCTTCTGAATGGCCAGTCTGGAGTGCGTTTCGTTTCCCTCGCCCTGCAATCCAGTTAGCGCATCACGACATATAGCGCGTTTTGATGACGTGTACCACAATATATAGTAGTTAAGAAAAAGTTAACACAGGTTTGTCATCATTTTGTCATCTTGGTCGGTGATCCTCGAATTGGCACAAAAATAGAGGTGCCGCCGAAAACATTTCACGCGAAACATTACTGGCGGCGTCTACTACTCGATGCCGGATTTGAGGTCTTGGACAGAAAAAAATACGAACTGTCCGGCCGTGCTTGGCTGACAGTAGGAACCGTAGCAAAGGCTTGGTTCTGGTCAATATGCACAAACAAGGGATGGGGATAAATTCCACACGTTTTGATTGGCGCCTCGACATTATCTGATTGCCTGTTTGTGTCGCTAAATCATTGGCAATCAAGCTGTTTGACCGCATGTTTGAGCAGTGCCATGAAGATCAACTCACACTCCAAAAAAAAGTTCAAATAATTTGCTTGACCAATCTGCAAATTGCTTGAGTGGTGATTCTATTGCCGCTGCCTACCGCATATTGATATCAATCTCACTGAAATGAACCAGATATAGTACTTGAATGGAGAATCAAAAGAATCGCTTGGTGCATTGAATCTCACCTTCATGGTGACTTAGGTGCTCAATTACACCGACGATGTCGAGGCTGATCATGGGATGATTTGGAGCAGCCACCTCTCGAACATCACAATTAAAGAAAACAATTGGGGATCTGCTTTAGCCAGCAGTACGTGGAGCTCTGCTGTAGGGCAGAACCCGCCTTAGCAAGGAGCAAATGGTGTTTCAGAATGTTACGAAAGATTGCGTACATTTGTGAAAATTTCATGCAAACATCGCGCCTTCTCAAATTGATGAAACTGTTGCTATTGAGCTTGCTCAAGGAAAGATCATTCGAATGGTCTAGTGTTGCTCGGGCCACTCGTCGCTTGATATTGGGCTAGTGGTGGCACCCATATATTTTGACATGAGGAGTTGCTGCACAAAGAGAGGTATATCCATATCCAACTTGAAGGGTACTCCATAGTGACTATCGAACATAGCAACTTGATCGGCCGGGCTTGTGGATTGGCACTTGTCATCTGCAAAGGGGTTTCTGCCCACCAACTTAACTTTGCCTAGAAACATTTGTCAGTCTCAGTATGCTTGCTCTATTGAAACCTGCTTGTTGAAGCGCTTTTGGCAAAGAGCATCAGAATTGCAATGACCAACAATGCCGCTGCGAAATAATAATAACTACCAGGCGCAGCAAACCATGCGTTCTGACCCACCGATTTGGCGAACACTCCAGCAGCAAACAGCGGACCGATTACCATAGTTATGGTGTTCACACTGCTTATTGTTCCTTGGAGCAGTCCTTGCTCGTTGTCCGGCACGTTCTTCGACATGAGCGCCGTGAGAGTGGGGCTTGCACAACCCCAGCCCAGAATATGAAACAATATGGCAGGGTAGACCATCCAGCCCTGCGAAATAAGTGGCAGGATAGTGAAGGCAACGGCCGAAATCGCATAACCGCTATAAAGGACTGGCGTTTCTCCAAAGCGCTTGACGACTATTCGTACGAGAAAGCCCTGAACAAAGACCATGCAAATTCCGACCCAGGCCAGGGAATATCCTGCTTGAGTAACGTCCCAGTTGAACTGAGCTTCCGTCCAAAGTACCCAGATGCCCTGCAGCCCCTGTTGTGCCAGGCCGGACAAAAACAGTGCAATTAGAAATATGGACAAAGATGCGTAGCGGCGGATATGACCAAATGCCTTGAACGGATTGGCTCTGGCCAAGTTTATGGTGGTTCTTTTTTCTACTGGTAGTGATTCTGGAAGGACGAAGTAGCCCAAAGCCAGATTTGCGAAGGAAAGTCCTGCTGCCAGCCAGAACGGATATTGCAGATCAATTCCCCCAAGGACGCCACCGATTAGTGGCCCCACCGTAAAGCCAACACCGAAGGCTGCTCCCAAAAGACCAAAAGCGGCTGCCCGATTTTCCCGTGGAGTGATGTCCGCAATATAGGCATTCGCGGTTGCCACAGTGGCGCTGAACATTCCAGCAACGATCCTCGCGACAACCAACCAAAACAGATTGGGAGCCATTGCCAGAATGATATAGTCAACGCCGAGTCCGGCAAGCGAGAAGAGCAGGACAGGCCGTCTTCCAAATCTGTCTGAGAGCATCCCGATAAATGGACTGACCAGGAACTGGATCAGGGCAAAACCAGACATGAGCAGGCCATAGATCAATGCGGAAGACGAAACATCCTGACCAGAAAGCTGTTTGATCAGTTGTGGCAGGATTGGCCACGCCAAACCCACGCCAAGCATATCAATGACCACAGTCAATATTATAAAGGTCAGGGCTGCGTTACGGATTTTTGGCAAGGCTGTTTCCGAAAAAAAAGGTCGTTAAAGTTGTAAGCCCGACTGCGAAGCAAAAACCATACC
>JBPCWM010000274.1:0-3875 GCA_051009515.1 Rhizobiaceae bacterium
CATCTGGTGCGTCCTGAATGATAGGCTGTTGGGCAATCAACTGGGCGGAATTTTGCACCGTGCCAAAATTGCGAAACAAACCGTTCAACAAGCCCAAAAACCGACCCAGCAAGAGGTTCAGGCGCAAACACAAGGCCAGCACTATAGCGACTTCACCCGGTGTGAGGATTTCGCGGCCATAGAGCCACAGCGCCATCCCCCCTATCACCACCAACATCACGCTGGAAAAGGTCTGGTTGGTAATGCGCATTCCCGAAATGGTCCGGGTGAAACGGCGCAGACGAGTCAGCGTATCGCGATAGGCTTCGTTGATAAATTGGTCATGGGCTTCTTCTGCCCCGTAGAGTTTGACCGTACGAATATTGGAATAGCCATCTACCATGCGTCCGGTCACCACCGTGGCAGCTTCGGCAAGTCGTCTGCCCTGATCACGAATACGCGGAACGAAAATGCGTGCGATGAAACCAACAACGGCCAGCCAGAACATGACGGGGATCATCATGCGCCAGTCAAGATTAGCAATCACCACCAAAGATGTAAGAGCAAAAATCACAATGAACCAAATGATCTGGAACAGAGAGACCATGAAATCCCCGGCCGCTTGTCCAGCCTGCCAGACTTTGCTGGACACGCGACCAGCAAGCTGGTCATCGAAAAAAGACACATCCTGACGGGCCACCGCACGATGGCTTTGCCAGCGCACGAGGGTAAAAAAATCCGGCACGATGATCTGCTCTTCTATCACAGCAGTCCCAATCGCGATCAGCGAGCGCACCAGCCCCACGAGCACCGCAAACAGCAAGAGCATGGCCATGTTATCGGTCCAGAAATCCTGGGGAGAGGATGCATTCATCATGTCCACGATGGCTCCGACCAGAATAAACAATGTCGCTTCGACCAACGCAGTCAGCCCGCCAAATACCAGCATGGCGACAAAGCCACCCCGGATCTGACGGGCATAGTGGAAGATAAAACCCAGACCTGAAGCAGGTGGGCGCCCAGGATCAGGCCGATCAAACGGGTGAGCAAACTGCTCAAAGAATCGAAAAAATCCACGCATCCTGAATGGCATATCCCATCAACTGTCAGTAGGCCATTCAATTGATAAAATGGACTGGAATCTCTATTCGCCGAGCCGCCGCAGCCACCGCTATGATCCTACCAGACCTGCTCAACTGGTGGCCTGACTGATTGGCTCAATTTACATCATGCGGCCGGTGCCGGATTTCGCTCTGCGTCTTCCGTCTGCAGGAAACCGCCAGATTGACGCGCCCACAGTGCAGCATATAGACCTCCGGCCTCAACCAGCTCGGCATGTGTGCCCTGTTCGACAATTCTACCCTGATCCAGAACAATCAGGCGATCCATATTCGCTATTGTCGACAGACGATGGGCGATAGCCAAGACTGTCTTGCCTTCCATCAGGTTGAACAATTGCTCCTGAATTATGCTCTCAACCTCGGAGTCCAGGGCCGAAGTGGCCTCGTCGAGAATAAGTATGGGAGCGTCTTTCAGGAACACACGCGCAATGGCAATCCGCTGGCGCTGACCACCTGACAGTTTGACACCCCGTTCACCAACCTGAGCATCGTAGCCCTTGTTACCGTCATTGTCCTCCAGTCCCATGATGAATTCATGGGCATTGGCCCGTTTGGCAGCAGCAATGATCGCCCCGTCATCAGCCTCTGGACGGCCATAGGCGATATTGTCTCTAACTGAACGGTGCAACAAAGACGTATCCTGTGTTACTACCGCAATCTGCGAGCGCAGACTTTCCTGCGTGACCTCGGCCACGTCCTGCCCATCAATGCAGAGCGTACCGCCATCGATATCATAGAGCCTGAGCAAAATGTTCATCATGGTGGTTTTACCGGCACCGGAGCGGCCAATCAGCCCCACTTTCTCACCTGGAGCAAGCGTGAGATTCATGTCCCGTATGACGCTGCCATGGCGATCATAGGTAAAGCTCACCCCGTCAAAGCTGATCTTGCCCTCCTTGACGACAAGAGGTTTCGCCGACGGTGCGTCTTGAACATCGCGCGGTTGGGCTATCGTGTTCATGCCGTCAATGGCCATGCCCATGTTTTCAAACAGCCCGGCCATTTCCCACATGATCCAATGTGACATACCGGACAGGCGTGTGACCAACGCCGCAGCAACAGCCACGGCTGCAACCGTCGCTTCACCACTCAGCCATTGATAGATGGCTATGGCGCCAACAGCCGCAAGCAGGATATTATTAAGCGTTCCAAGCGCCACATGCATACCGGTCGACAGCCGCATTTGTGGATGCACAGTCTGCAAAAACTGATCCATGGAATCACGCGCATAGTCGATTTCCCGACCTGCGTGAGCAAACAGTTTGACGGTGGAAATATTGGTGTAACTGTCCACAATGCGCCCCGTCATCAGCGAGCGTGAATCCGCCTGGATTCGGGATATCCGCGACATTTTCGGCAGAAAATACCACATGCAAAAGACATAGCAGCCGAGCCACACGACGAATGGCACCATGAGCAAAACATCAAAGGTCGCAACCAACACCAATGCGCCCAGAAAATACACGATGACATAGGCGAAGACGTCGAGCACCTTCATCACTGTTTCCCGCACGCCGAGCGCTGCCTGCATTACCTTCGTGGCCACACGACCTGCAAATTCATCCTGATAAAAGCCCATCGACTGCCCCAGCATATAGCGATGGGCCTGCCAGCGGATTATCATCGGATAATTCCCGTAAACCGACTGATGAAGCACAAGCGACCATATGGTTTTCAAGACCGGGATCACAAGCAGAACCACAACTCCCATCCATATCAGGGTGCTGGTTTGGGTTTCCAGGAACGTTTCGCGATTGGCGGTCGACAGCCACTCGACGACATTCCCCAGATAGGAAAAAATCAGGATTTCAAGGGCCGCCACTATCATTCCAAGCAAGGCAGTGGCCAGAAGAACAGGCCAGATTCCCTTAGAATAATGCCAGCAAAAGGCCAGCAGTCCCGTTGGAGGCTGTTGTGGTTCTTCGATCGGAAAGGGCTCCACCAGACCTTCAAACCAACTTAATAAGCGTTCCATCGTGTTAAACCTTTTGTTCAGCCTGGGCAGAGTCATCACGACAATCGGAAATTAAACTCTCAGGCATATTTGTATGTGAAGAAAGGCTCTTCCGACAATCATCTGCAAAGTGCTGGAGCTTGTCCAGATCGCTCTGACGTGTGCTCAAAAATAAAGCCGCAACGCAGGATTGCATGACCAACAATATCAACAACACGCGCAGGACTGCGCGGTTGGGCGCAAGCACAAGCTGCTGATCATTTAATTGTCTTTGAGATGTATTGACCCGGTAAGTCATGTGTGTATCCAAAAAAGTTCACTGTCGTCGCGAAAGTATCGGCGACTTCAAGACCTGTTTTGGATGGTTCAAAACGCGGTAGTGGTCGCCTAGCTGCCAGAAAGTGACTGCCAGCGCAGAGGGAGCATTTTCACAATTTTAAACATGGATTCCTCCCTGCATGCGTTTTGGATGACCGAGGCATAGCCACGGGCTTGGAACTTGTATAGGCCTCCAATGAGAATATTTGGCAATCGCGGAGAGCCTGTTGCAATTAGATCACAATCCTGAAACCGCTGCCAACCCATTGCGTATCGCACTATTTCAACCCGATATTCCCGGGAATACGGGCACAATTCTGCGCCTTTCAGTCTGCCTCGGGCTAGGTGTTGAGATCATCAAGCCAGCGGGATTTCGCCTTGATGACAAGAGTTTGCGCCGCGCGGGCATGGATTACCTGGAGCGGGCGACGCTTTCAGCTCACGAAGACTGGCAGGCTTTTGAAAACTGGCGCAAAGCACAGGGACGGCGACGCGTCCTGCTC
>JBPCWM010000275.1:0-5710 GCA_051009515.1 Rhizobiaceae bacterium
GTCCAGGATTAGGCCAAGGTCAGCCTGATGGCAGGCCTGCACAAAATCGCGAAACTCATTAAGTGTTCCGTAGCGTATGGTCGGCGAAAAGAGACCGATTGGCTGGTAACCCCAAGAACCATCGAAGGGGAATTCGGAGATTGGCATGAGTTCGATGTGAGTGAATCCCATGTTCTTTGCATAGTCGACCAGCTGGGCAGCATGCTCCAGATAAGACAGGGGCCGGTTATTTTCTTCCGGCACAGTGCGCCACGACCCAAGATGGACTTCATATATCGAGACTGGCCGGTCGATGGAGGCGGTCTTCTGCCTGCTACTCATCCAGTTGCTGTCATGCCACTCAAATCCGTCAAGACGTCGCACAATGGATGCGTTATTCGGGGCATGTTCTGATCCAAAGCCTACAGGATCGGCTTTCAACGGCAACGGTTTTCCATGTCGGTCGGTGATTTTGTATTTATAGGTCTCGCCTTCACCGATGCCGGGAAGGAACAATTCCCACACACCGGTTTGTGCCACTGGACGCATGATATGTGCATCCCCATCCCAGGCATTGAAGTCCCCGACAATGGCAACCGAGCTTGCATTCGGTGCCCAAACTGCAAAATGTGTGCCTGCCACGCCCCCATGTACCATGACATGTGCGCCTAGCATCTGCCATAAACGCTGGTGTCGACCTTCATTGAATAGATGTTGATCGACCTCCCCGATAATAGGCCCAAATGCGTACGGGTCTTGAAATTCCCAAACATGACCCTGTTTTGAAGCGCGTAATTTGTATGGAAAACACTTTTTGCGTCGGGGCATTGTGCCGGCAAACACACTACCATCGAGGGGCTCTAATCGGGAAATAGATCGCCCCGTTTTCTGATCTACCACTTCAACCTTTTCAGCATTCGCAATGCGGCAAACTACTTCGACCGTGCCGCCGGATTTGTGCATCCCCAACACTGCGTGAGCTGCGTGATGCATTCCCTCCAGAATTCGCCGTGCATCATCAGAGGGCAGGGGCATTTGATAACCTCACTCAGCTTTGGGGCGCTGCAAAGGCCGGTTTCACCTTCCAGATGTCTTTTGCATACCCTTGGATAGTGCGATCAGAAGAAAACCATCCCATGCGGGCGGTGTTCAATATGCACTTGCGGGTCCATCCTGCGACGTCAGTATAGTCTTTGTCTATAACTCTTTGTGTGGCGTGGTAATCGTCAAAATCACACGTCACCAAAAAATAATCGTCTTCCTGCAGCCTGCGCATTAGTCCGGCATATCGTCCAGGTTCTGACGCCGAAAACTTGCCGTCTGAAATCTGGTCGATCACCTGCGCCAGAACCGGGCTTGCTGCAATAGCGTTTCTGGCGAAGTTAGCTTCCTTGCGACGCTCAAAGGCCTGCTCGGCCGTGAGACCAAACAGATAGAAATTGTCTTCACCAACGCATTGTCTAATTTCTACATTGGCACCATCGAGAGTTCCAATGGTGAGCGCGCCATTCAGCGCAAATTTCATATTGCCAGTGCCAGATGCTTCTTTGCCTGCGGTGGAAATTTGTTCAGACAGGTCCGCCGCCGGAATCAGCAATTCGGCCATGGAAACATTATAGTTCTCCGGGTAGAGAATTTGCAGAACGTCTCTTGTTTCCTTGTCATTGTTGATCACTTTGGCAACGTCGTTGATCAAATGAATGATCTCTTTTGCCACAATATAGCCGGGCGCTGCCTTGCCCCCAAAAATCTTCAGGCGCGGTGTCCAGCCGCCAGTTGGATTTTCCTTGATGTCATTCCACAGGGCAACTGTTTCCAACAGGTTCATTAACTGGCGCTTGTATTCGTGAATGCGTTTGATCTGGACATCAAACAGGGCGGACGGATCGATTATGACGCCGTTCGTTTTCCTGACCCAGTCTGCAAGGCGCAACTTGTTGTGTTTTTTAGCACCGCGAAATGTGTCCTGAAACTGCGTGTCATCAATCTGCTCTTCAATGCCTTGCAGCATGTCCAGATGATCCGGCCATTGGGAACCAACAGATCTTGTAATCAGTTCACTCAGTTTGGGATTGCATGAATAGAGCCAGCGTCGTGGAGTAATGCCATTGGTCTGGTTGATGATCCGCGATGGGTAAGTCTGGTCCAGTTCGGTGAACAGGGTCTCTTTGACCAATTGTGTATGCAGGGCGGATACTCCATTCACCCGATGGGCCATGATGAAGGATAATTCACCCATCTTGACCGCGCTATTCTCAATAATGCGCACAGAACTTCCGGTTTCGCGCACATGCCAGTCTTCGATCTGTTCTATGATCCGGTGGTGTCGGGGCAGCACTCGGGCAAACAAAGCCTCATCCCAGCGCTCCAATGCCTCGGGCAACAAAGTATGGTTGGTGAAAGAGAGGCAATCGCGGGCCAGTGTGATTGCCCGTTGGATCGGAACACCGTGCTCGTCGGCAAGTAACCGCACAAGTTCGGGCCCGGCAATCGCCGGATGGGTGTCATTGAGCTGGATGGCGACATGGTCTGGAAGTGTGTTCAGTTCGTGCCCTTCATAGATGAACCTTCTCAGCAGGTCCTGAATAGAAGCGGATGTGAAGAAATACTCCTGCTTGAGACGTAATTCTTTGCCGATCTCGGTTGTATCATCTGGATAAAGGACACGCGAGATGGTGCGGGCAAGGGCTTCCGGTTCGCTGGCCGCCAGATAGTTTCCGCGATTGAAACTCTCCAGGTCAAAAATTCTGGTGGGCTTGGCTGCCCACAATCTCAATGTATTGGCCCATTTTCCCTGCCAGCCGACAATTGGTGTATCATAAGCTGAAGCAAGTACAGTTTCCTGTGGGTGCCACACGGCCTTGTCTTCTGACTGGTGCACAAAACCGCCAAACCCGATCGGGTATGCCACTTCCGGTCTCTCAAATTCCCAAACATGTTTTTGCGCGAGCCAGTTTTCAGCAGTTTCGATCTGCCGACCATCGTCAAATTTCTGCTGGAACAACCCGTGCTCATAGCGAATACCATAGCCATAGGCTGGAATACCCAGTGTGGACAAGCTGTCCAGGAAACAGGCAGCCAGCCGACCCAGCCCTCCATTGCCGAGAGCTGCGTCGGGCTCATCATTTACGATTTGCTGATAATTCTGACCAAGTGCTGCGACAGCTTCCTGCGCCACATCCTCGACACGAAGATTAGCCATCACATCTTCGATCAGTCGCCCAATCAGGAACTCCATGGAAAGGTAGTAAACCCGCTTCGAGCCTGTTTGATAGGTCTGGCGGGTGCTGTCGAACCATGGATCGACCACAATATCGCGAAGAGCCAGCGACAGGGACATGCGCCAGTCATAGACCGTTGCATGCAATTCGTCCTTGCCAAGCGAATATTTCAAGTGGTGCAGGATGGATTTTTGAAGTTCGCGTGCATTTGGTCGATTTACCTGCCGAGCCTGCCCGGATGCCGTCTCGACATCTTGTTTCGAAACTGCTGCCACGAATTCTTCTTTCAATCGATTTAATTTATGGAAAAGTAATGGCCCAATTTCACCCAAAAGTCCACAAAAAAGCCCGGCTGTGTCGCGTGAAAGTCCGGCATGGCGGGAGTGGTGCCATCCGCGGTGAAGCTGCTGCTCAAAGCCTTTGGCAAACTGGCCACTTGGGACCAGAGAGATATTAAGATTTGCCGATAAGGCCTCCGCCGCTGCTTATGGTTTTCAGCATCTGCTTGAGCGCCGGATGATCGTTCAGGTGTGAGCGAATGGATTCTTTCAGGCGACGCACTATCAGATAAGCTGATCCAGCTTTGGTGAAGTGTTGCGCAACATGTTGACGCTCAATCTTTCGGTCGCACCACTCGACCTTATAAGCGAACTCGCCCATTCCGAAATCATGGACGAAAATCCCGTGATCGGAGAGATAGGCATTGGTCTTGGCAAGCAAAAGTCTGCCCGGGGCAAAGCGCTTCAACTCACCTATGGTCATTGAAGTGATGAGGCCCTGCAATTCGCCGTTTTCCAGAACTCCAAAATTGATTGCAATCGGGTCGTCGTCCAAATACAGCGCTGAAATGTAGAGGACGGATTCGTCCTGTTCTGCGTCAAGCTTTACCAGCTGATTGTAAAATGAACGGATTTCGGGGTCGTGATAGGGGTCTTTCATGCGTTGGCTGGCAAACTGTTCGGACTTCTGCCTGAACATGGCCTCCAGCAAGAACTGTCTTTCTGACAGTTCTTGAGACACTTTATGGTTCAATGTGCCGATTTCCCGAAGACGGCGTTCGCAACGGCGGTCATTCGCGCGTGCTTTTTTTGAAAACATCTGCTCATATTGCTTTGGCCAGTCTGCCGTAATTGCCATTTCCATTGCGGTATGAGCGGCGTTGATGAATGGAAGGTGGTAGAGCGGGTCGGATGCACCAAATTTGCCACGAGAAAACCCGTCAACGAACAAGGCGTCGACTTGCCTGATTTTCTCAAACACCTGAGACCAGAACTCATCACTTTTGCCTTCCTGCATCCAGTTCTTGATGGATTGCGAAAAGAGCCCGGTAAAGTAGGTTGATTGTCCTGCGCCAGGCGACATCAGAACTTTCAACTGTCTCAAATGGATCATTTCCAACGGCAACACGAACAGCAGTTCGCCTGCGTTCGATCGTCCCACGACAATGTAGGGGGAAGCGCAATCACAGTGGGATCGGGCACTGTACCAGGCCAGAGACCAGCAGGAAACCGAATGGCAAACACCAAGCCGGTTTTCGAAATTCACCCATTCCTGTTGGATGGCCTCCGGATCGGTTTCAATTGAAACCAGGAGATTGAGGCCGGTTACAGGCTCAAAGGTATTCCCGGTATCAGTTTCGATGTGGCACATTATTCCCTTATCGGGAGAGATGTGATCCACCAAGGCAGTCCTATTGGTTTGTTTCTGTATCATATCAAGACACACTTGCCCGTCCGTTAATCATGTCTGTTTAGGAGCAAGAACAAGGCCAGTTGCGCTTGCTGCCCTCCAGATCACAGATAGTTTATGCCTTTTTGAAGGATTCAGGCCGTTGGCGTCATAGCAATTGGTTAAGGCATATTAACCACTTCTAATTCATTGAATTTGTTGCTTGCTGGTAAAATTAGGTGAGTGCCAGCTCTGAAGGCTGCAGCCAGTGAAATTGTTAGTTGCGAATGATTCTCAAAAACTTGACAGTTGCGAATGGTTTGCATAAGCAACTGGACAGGAATTGGCAGGTGAATCATGATGCGATACTTCAAATTTGCGACAGTGATCGTTTGCACCGGGTTGATGGTGGTCTCGTTTGCTGCGGAAAAAGCTGTAGCAGCGGACAAGTTCAAGGCTGTCACCACGTTTACGGTGATCGCCGACATGGCCCGCAATGTGGCTGGTGATGCGGCTACAGTAGAAAGCATAACCAAGCCCGGTTCGGGGATACATGGTTATCAGCCAACACCACGCGACATTTTGCGGGCTCAGGATGCCGATTTGATTTTCTGGAACGGACTTGGCCTTGAATTGTGGTTTGAGCAGTTCTTTCAGAACTTGAGAGATGTGCCCAGCGTCACTTTGAGTGATGGTGTTGAACCGATGGGTATTGCTGCCGGCCCCTATACGGGAAAACCAAATCCTCATGCCTGGATGTCGCTGGATGCAGCGCTGATCTATGTCGATAATATCAAGGACGCTTTCGTCAAATATGACCCGGAAAACAAATCGGTCTATGA
>JBPCWM010000276.1:0-23178 GCA_051009515.1 Rhizobiaceae bacterium
CAGTAACGCTGCAACAATTAATGGATTGCTGAAATTCCTGCATGTATACCCTGACGAGATCGCCGAACAATGTCGAGAGGAACACTTCGCGTGTTTCGTCTTTAAGATCGGTCCAGTTGTTGCGAGACAGGAAGGCGAGAGTGGTTTTTTCGCTCGCTCTTGCAGTCAGACTGATGGGCAGGTCTGAGTAAGCCAAATGGGCTTCATAGAAATAATCACCTGTATTGGCTTGGGCCAGCTCGTCTTCTTCTTGTGCGAGTACAATATTGCCGTCCAACACTACGTACATGCCAGTGGCCGGCATCACATCGCCTTCTGAAACTTCCAGGATTTGGAACGATGCTCTAAGTGCTGAAGGCTCTTTGACAGTGTCTGCATCCGGCAGTGCCTTGAGGATAGCTGCCCATTGCCCATCATTTACAGTCTGTGCTGTTTTCGGCTCCAAGTTTGGTTTTTCCACCATAGTTTGTTCCCTCTCCTGCAAATATGATCACACTTATGAATTCGCTGATTGTCTGGTTCTCTCGCGTAATACTGGCATGGCGTTGAATAGGCTGGCCGCTTCGGCCGTATCGCGAAGTGCAGATAATTCTTCGGTATCTGTCTTGCCACGCGCTTTTTTGGAAAGTGCCCGTGTACGCCGAATATGAAATTGCGACCATGGTGTAGGTTCATTTGCGGCATAGCCTTCCAATGCCGTGGCTAAACGCTCAGCTTCGTCGAAAGCCCCTGCGTTCAGGCAGGCTTGCATGGCGTTTCGGTAGAATCGGAAATAATTGTGACCGACGCAACCTTTTGCGAGCAGCGCCTCCCCTTCCTTGAGAAGGTCAGCGCGCCGCTGAGGGTCTGACGTCGTCAGAGCGACCGTCGACATGACCCAAGGGCCGATGAAAGTGTCCAGAGTCAGGTCTTGAACCTTCGATAATGCGCCTTCGGCCAGTTTTTCTGCATCCGCTTCGTTGCCCTGTTCGAATTCGATGCGCGCAAGCGTTTCTTCCAGAAATGGTTCGAAACGTTTTGCACCGATACGTTCAGCCAGCTTGCGTCCCCGATTGATTTCGGAACGGGCTTCAGCGTATCGAGCCATCGACGTGAGTACCCAGCCTGCCGTCAAACGCGACACAATCTCCGGACGTTGAGTTCCCAGTTTTTCTGCCAGTTCAGCCGACTGCAATGCATGGGAAAGTGCTTGCTCGGTTTCATTCATGTAAATTTTTGTCGTTGCCAACATGAAGAGATTGGCACTCTGCACTGCACCAAGACCGTGCTGATCACAAAGCTGAAGGCACTCCTCTATGACCTTGTGGGCAGTGAACATGCGGCCCTGCGCATATGCTGCATCACCAAGCCCGCTCAACGCCAATGCCTGACGTTCTGGCAAATCGGCTGTTTGTGCATATTCAAGTGACTTGGAGTGTTCCTCATGACATCCAATCAGGTCACCTTTTGGAAAATGAAGACTTCCACGAAGATAGTGGATGTTGCTCAACTCGGGCAAAAGTTGATCGGCCTCTGCGATGGATTGCGCTTCATCCAGTACCGTGTATGCCTCGTCAATTCGGTCAAGGATACGCATTGCTGCCGCACAACCGATTAATGCACGGCATTTATCCAGTGAGTCCTGCGCATATTCCTGTGCTTCACGAAAGCATTCGATGGACTTTTCGCTGTCGCCGGACTCTCGCAAAACATCACCCATTACGCGCAACAGCGCGCCGCGCGTTTGCGCCTGCGGATCACATTTCAGCCCCCGCCGCCCAAACTCCAATGCATCTTCTGTCTGGAATGCTTCCCTTGCATCCCGCGCGGCAACGAGAAAAGCATCCGCTGCACGGGGATCTTCCGCGAACGCAAGATGCTGCGCAAACAGCACTGTATCGCGATCTTCAAACCATAGTGCCGCTGAAAGATGCAATGCACGCAAATCCTTGCGAAGAATTGTTCTCAATATGGCGTCACGTATCAGGGCGTGGGCAAACAGATATCCCTCATCATTGGGCTTTATCAACGCGGCTTCCAGCAATGGACGCTCATCATAAACGCTCACATTGGCAATTTGAGTCACCACGCTCATTGAAAAACGTTGTCCCAAAACGGCAGCCGCAAAAAGTATTCTTTTGTCCAGTGGGGCAAGCCGATCGAAACGCGCCTGAATAAGGCTCTGAATGGAGCTGGGTATCAAGCCGTCCATTTCATTTGCATGAGTTAGCATCTGAACCAGAAAAAGCGGATTGCCCTGCGCCTTTTCTATGCACTCATCGACCATCTGGTTTGTCACGCGAATTGTCATCTGCGCTAACCTCTTGGCATCAGTCGCTTTTAGTGCGCCGAGTGTCATCCTCCTGACACGAGCCGAGCTGTCGATGGGAGCAATGTCCAAGTTCATCACATGACCTTCCATGCGTGATGTAATCAACAGGAATATTGGATTGGCCTGACTCTCTTCGACCAGAATGTCGATGATTGGAAGCAATTTCGGGTCTGCCCAGTGGGCGTCTTCCAATACAATTATTTGCGGAGCTTGTGACGAGAAATGGCGAACGACGCGCCTGATAGTTTCGTGCAGGCCTTCTGTCCGCGCCGTATCGCTCATCGCTCCCAGCATTGTCGACATGTTGTGATCAGGCTTCAACCCCAGAATCTGCGTCATGAACAGAGTGGATATTTCGTCAAGCACGTCTGCTTGCGTCAACCGCTCAATTGTTGACATCACAGCTGACTGTCTCGCGCGCTCGCCAAGCCCGCACATGCTACTAATGATCTTGTTAATCGGTGATTCTGCATCACCCATGCCAAAGTCCAGAAACAGCGCAGAATGTCTGACGAACCCGTTTTTCTCGGCCTCAGTCAAGGTTTCCTGGACGAGTCTGGTTTTACCGATGCCAGCATCTCCGCGCAAGTAGATGGTTTCTCCTGTCCCGCGGGCAATGGTGGCTTCGATCGCGCCGCGCAACAGAGATACCTCGCGGTCACGGCCAACGATTTCATTGCGAGCTTCGGTGCTGCTGAACCCGATAAAACGATGGGCCAGCACAGGCACATCATAGCCTTTTACTTGCAAAGACACCGGTGCATCACACTCAACACTCTGGCTGAGGGACAGAAAAATCTCATCATCAATGAGGGTTTCCTTTGCGCCTGCCTGATCGGCAAGCCGGGACGCAAGGTTCACGGTGTCACCAGTCAATGTAAAGTCTTGGTTCTTGCGTTGACCATAACCGCGCTTTGAGAAGAGCACATTGCCCGCTGCAGCGCCAATGTGAACGGTCAGTTCACGACCAAAACGGCGAGAAATTTCTTCCATGGCGCGATGCATTTCAATGGTTGCGCGCAATGCCCGCTCGCTGTCATTGCCAAATGAGATTGGGGCGCCAAAAACTGCCATCACACAGTCTCCGATATGGCGGTCAACAGTGCCACCCAGTCGCACAACGATTTCGTTAAACCGGTCGTAAAAGCCGGACAGCACATCGTGCAGATCTTCCTTGTCCAGTTCGCGAGACAGGGCTGTGTAACCGCTGAGATCCGCAAAAATGGTGGTGACATCTCGTCTCTCGGCATCGGACCCATCAGCGTCCGACGGAATAGGCGTCTCGTCCGAGGCTGCATATATTTCTGCTGCTTCTTTGAGCCCAGCCAGGATTTTCTTCCTGTGCCCCAAAGACGCAATCCCGATTTCCTTCAGTTCTTCAAGGGTCAGATCACCAATAAGAGACACGTCAATATCGTTTTCGACAAACGCGTCGAGATATTGCGAAAAACCAATGTTGCCCAGTATTTCTTCTAACTCATCCACCAAGTTGCCCTATGTTCCAAACCAATCCGGAATGTTACTAGCTATGCCTCGAAATGCAATTGCACACTCTTTATTAGCATCGTTTGACACAATGACGAACGCTCACAAGTGCCGATACTCATGCAGGATAAAAAATTGATTTCAATTTATTTTTTGTGGCCCCAACAACCGAACGCTTTGGAATAAATGATGTTTTAAACTGAAGTATTCGTGATAGTTACATTTCATTATCGTTATTTGACGTTTTTACAACGATTGCCTGGATTGAGGACTTTGCCAATCGCACTTAGCTAGACTTGAGCCACACAGAATTGGTTGGCCCAAAAAATGGATGTGCGAAAAATATCGTGCCAGTGCCGCCACCTCCGGATGTCAATACGGAGCCGACACTCGCCAATTGCGGAGTCAATAGCCAAACTCAACCCGTCTTATCCCAAACCAACTCCCATAAGTTAGCCGCCAGCATGAAGTGCCGCCAAGCTATTAGTTCTATGCCAGTTTCCGGATCAGATTCCTGTTGCACATCGGTTTGAGTGCTTAACAATCCAACAGCATGCGCGCGCTGGATTCCAGGTCCGGAACTTCGAAGCCCAGCGCTTCAAAAAGGCTTGTTATTGAGTCAATACGGAACTTGCCTACGCTACTTACATAAATTGCGACTAATTCACCATGAGTGGTTCAGGTTATTATGACCTCATCGTCATTTCTCGGCACAGTCATTGAATGAAGCCATACCTATCGGTCAAATTTTGCAAAAATGTTTGTCTTTATCGTTTGTCGTTGAGCATTCTGAATGCGGATAGCACGATGGTACACCCCGAACAGATGACACAATCCGCAAAACGTTGGCATTCTAAAGGTACTATCTGTAATTATTGGTGCGGCCGAGAAGACTCGAACTTCCACGGGTTTTACCCCACAGCGACCTCAACGCTGCGCGTCTACCAGTTCCGCCACGGCCGCACTTGCCACGTCTTTTGACTGGTCGCGGCGGTTTAACAAAGCCGGTCGCCCTATACAAGCATAAAAGCGCCCAACACCAGCCAATCGTTCAAATAAATGGCGATCAAGTTTCCTGGCCCAATCCACCCTTGAAGAAGACACCAGGCTTTGCCACATAACAGCCATGTCCAAGCCACGTGACCAATTACCAACCCAATTCCTGCCCACCGACGATGGGCGGGCAGTCGAATGGATTATCGCACAACAACCCGTCGACTATCCAACAGCATTAAGTTGGATGGAGGATCGTGCGGTGGCAGTTGCAGATGGCAGCGCGAATGAATGCGTGTGGCTGCTGGAACATCCCCCGCTCTATACCGCAGGAACCAGTTCCGACCCGCACGATCTCGTAGAACCGAACCGCTTCCCGGTCTTTGAGACAGGGCGCGGAGGCCAATACACCTATCATGGTCCCGGGCAGCGGGTTGCTTATGTCATTTTGGACCTCAAGCGCCGACGTCAGGATATCCGTGTCTTTGTATCGTCTTTGGAACGATGGATCATCGACACGCTGGGCACGTTTAATATTTCAGGTGAACGACGCGAAGACCGGGTCGGCGTTTGGGTCCGACGCCCTCAAAAGCCTGCGCCTCCGGGGATCGTTGCCGAAGACAAGATTGCGGCAATCGGGATCAGGCTGCGCAAATGGGTGTCCTTCCATGGCCTGTCGATCAATGTCGAGCCGGAGCTGGAACACTTTGCCGGCATCGTCCCATGTGGTGTGAGCCAGCACGGCGTTACAAGTCTTGTTGACCTTGGGCTGCCGGTCACCATGGACGACCTTGATCTGGCCTTGAAAGCAACCTTCACCCCGATATTTGGACCGGTTGACTGACCAGCCTATTCAGCAAAGGCTTCAGGAGTATCAAAATCGCGTTTCGCAGCTTCACCGATGTCAACTTGCACAAGTCGATCACGATTTTTCATGACGATTTCCCTTGCCCCTTGATCGCCGGATATTTGCAGCAAGTCCTCAAACAAGTCAGATGGGAACAATACAGGGTTTCCGGGTTTGCCCCTGCAACTCGCCTGAACAATTGAAGTTCCATTCTGCAGCCCCTCCGCTTGCAAGATATTATTGATTTGCTCTGCCCCGACCAGTGGCATGTCTCCCAGTAAAATCAGTGCCGCATCGGAACCCGTTGCTTGTGCGTATTTGATACCCGTTTTTAGACTTGATGCCATACCAGTTTGATAATGCGGATTGTGAATAGTCTTGATCTCCGGGTTCAACACTGCGGCAACCAAATCTACCTGATGGCCCGTCACAACCACAAATTCTGACAACTCACTTGCCGCTGCGGCCTCGACCACATGGCACATTATCGGCTTACCGTGCCAAAGGGTGGTCAGCTTGTTGTTCGATCCCATGCGCGTGGACTGGCCTGCGGCCAGAATAATACCGATGGTGTTGCACGCCATGCTTATCCCTCACGCGGCTGGGGACGGGCAAAGATCTCCATCAACAAGCCGCCTACGCCAAGACCACTTATGTAGTCTTCATCCACCGGTAAATCGCAGATCAAGCGTTGCAAGACCCAGTCAAAGCCGTTTTCTGCCGGGCTTCTGGCACAACCGGGCGCGCCAATAACCGGCTTTTGATCGATCTGTCCAATCAGCAGAAGGTTGCCTGGATCCACAGGCATCCCGAAATAGACCACCTCCCCACCGCTCATCTCAATTCCGGCGGGGATAACATCTCCCATATCGGTGATGGCCGATGCACCAAAAACCAACAAAAGATCACAATCTTCCTTCATATCATCAATGGCAGCAGCAACCGCTTCCTGCGTGTGATCTATCCGTCTTTCCACGACGACACTGCTCGCAGAAGGCCGCAAGCGTTCCTCCTGAATGCGCCGGGTCTTGTCCATCACCGATTGTTTGAGGGAGGGCAATTGAGTAGCGATCAATCCAACCCGCAAAGGTCGCGCAACTGCAAGGGAAAGCGGCGTTCTCTCACCGATCAGGCTGACAACCTGCTCGATAAGTTGGTCCTCCACCGCGAAGGGAATGATTTTCACCGTCGCAATCATGCGCCCGGCTTCGACAAATACATCGTCGCCGAGCGTTGCTACTGTGATAGATGGGTCCACCCTGTTGATCCGGTCTATCAGTTGCTTGTCGATCCCCAAAATGCCGGTTTTGGCAGCATAGAGATTGACACGCCCGGTAAAGGCTTCAGCAGCGGTAATATCATTGGATTTCAATACCTCTGCGATACGGGTCGCTGCTTCATTTTCCTCAATATCACTGGCTTCCAATTGGGCGACGGTGAGGCTTTGGAGGTCTTGAAGCTTGAATTGCTTAACATCTTCAGCCGTTATCACATGCCCTTTTTTCAAACGTCGATCGGGCAGTTTCAAGGCATGTGCGAGAATAGAACCTTCAAGTTGATCAACTGGAAGCGGCCCAAATTTCAAAGCGCAGGCCCTTTACGAAGGGATTCGATAATCTGAGCCATGATTGCGACAGCGATCTCTGCGGGATTTGCCGCCCCGATATTCATCCCAATGGGCGCTTGTATGGCCGATATCGAAGAGTCAGGGATGCCAGCTTCTGCAAACCGTGAAACCCGTTTTGCATGGGTTTTGCGGCTACCTAGCGCGCCTATATAAAAGCATCCTGTGTCGAGAGCTTGTTGGAGCGGTATGTCATCAATCTTTGGATCATGGGTGACTGCAACCAATGCCGTATAATGATCCAGAGGCCGCTCTTTGAGGATTTCTTCCGGCCAGTCGGCAATCAGGTCGACATCCCGAAAGCGGTCTTCGGAGGCAAATGCCGTACGGGGGTCGATCACTGTTACATCAAACCCACAGGCCAATGCCATCGGCACCAGTGCCTGGGATATGTGGACAGCGCCGATAACAACCAGTCGCGGAGGTGGAACATGAACCTGTATGAAGGTCTCAATCCCATCCACATCCACCACGGCTGATTTGCCCGACTTGAAGCGGCTGTCGATTTCCTGCGCAAGCAAGCCCTCGACATCATCACTCGAAGTGGCCAGGGATTGTTTGCCTGTTGCAATTTCGGTGATAAGCGCAATGGGCTGACGTCTCTTACGCGCATCGTTGATACTGACAAGGGTTGCGGTGTCCATTAATTTACCACCGGTTCAACATAAATACGGATCCTGCCTCCGCAGGAGAGCCCGACCTCCCATGCGGTCTCGTCCGCAACACCGAATTCGAGAAGTTTGGGCTTGCCGGTTTCAATTGCCTCAACGGCCTCAAAAACCACTGCGCCCTCTACACAACCACCGGAGACCGACCCTTCGAAATTGCCTTCGCTGTCAATCACCAGATGACTTCCCACAGGGCGCGGTGCGGACCCCCAGGTTTCGATTACAGTTGCAAGCGCAACGTTACGACCTTCGCTCTGCCATTTCTGGGTAACGACCAATGTATCACTTGTTTCATCCATCATGGTTCCAATCTAGTGCTCTCACACCAAGTTTCAACGCGTGGGTTTGGAGCCCAATGCCGCACACAAGTCACTCAATGAATCAAGAGAGTGAACTGCCCTGAACTCATCGACATGGGGCAACATGGTGCGCACACCGGCTGCCCGGGGTTCAAATCCTTCAAACCGCAGCAGCGGATTAAGCCAGACCAGGCGACGGCAACTCTTGGCAAGTCGTTCCATTTCTCGGTCGAGCTGCTCAAGGTCAGCCTCGTCGCGTGCCCGTTCCAGACCGTCCGTAATCAGCAGGACTACTGCCCCCTGCCCCAGCACACGGCGACCCCACAACCGGTTAAAGGTTGCAAGTGTCTCACCAATCCTTGTTCCTCCTTCCCAGTCTACGACCTGTTCTGATACGTCGTCCAGCGCTTCGTCCGGATCCTTGGCCCGCAATGCACGGGTAACGTTGCTCAGCCGTGTGCCAAAAAGAAAGGTATGCACCCGCTTTCGCTTGTCGGTCAGCGCATGCAGAAAATGCAGGAAAATCCGGCTGTACTGGCTCATGGAACCCGAAATGTCCGCAAGCACAACCAAGGGTGGTTGAATCTGTCTGGGTTCGCGAAAGCTCGGCAGCATGAGCGCACCACCCGTCGCCATGGATTTGCGCATCACCGTCCGGGCATCAAACAAGCGACCTTTGTCAGAAGGCTTGTAGCGACGAGTGCGCACCAAATCGACGGGCAGACGCAAGCGCTCTATCTCTCGCCGTGCTGTCGCAAACTCATCGGCAGTCATTTGCGCAAAATCCTTCTTGCGCAAAACTTCATTGGTACTCATCGAAAAGGAGGCATCCACCTCTATTTCCGGCCTTTCCTGCTGCTGTTTTTCTTCTTTTTGAAACAGCGCTTCCGCAACGCGGGACTGGCCCGCCTTTGACTTTTCCTGTTCAGCACGCGGATCGGCCATTGGTGAGAACATTGCAATCATTTTTTCAACGAGGTCACGCGAACGCCAAAACAGCTTAAACGCCTCATCAAAAACCGGATGATCTTCCTTGCGGGTGACGAACACGCAATGCAGCGTCCAGTAGAGGTCATCACGGCTGCCTATGCCCGCAGCGGACACGGCCTGGACAGCATCGACCACTGAAGCTGGTCCTACCCGCAAGCCCGCATCCCGCAAAGCGCGCGCGAAATAAAGAATATTTTGGGAAAGCCGCCCTTCCTCTGGTGCCACAACCTCATTCACGGACTAAACGCCCGGTGCGGCAGCGCCCGAGCGCGCACCTTCAGCGCGCGCCTGCGACTTGATCTCACGCAGAATATCGGCGCTTTCTGTGCCCTGAATGGCCGCGATGTCATCCTGATATTTAAGTATGACGCCCAGCGTATCCGACACGGTTTGCGGATCAAGAGCGACCTTGTCGAGCTCCATCAATGCGGTCGCCCAGTCAAGGGTTTCTGCAATCCCCGGATTCTTGAACAATTCCATTGTGCGCAGACGTTGAACATATTCCACGATTTCACGAGACAGGACATCACTGGCTTCCGGAACCTTAAGCTTGACGATGTCAAGCTCCCGTTCGGCATCGGGATAATCCACCCAATGATAAAGACAGCGGCGCTTCAGAGCGTCATGGATTTCACGTGTCCGGTTGGTTGTAATAATCACGATGGGCGGTTCTTGCGCCTTGATGGTCCCCAATTCCGGAATTGTCACCTGAAAATCAGACAAGATTTCAAGCAGAAAAGCTTCAAATGCTTCATCAGTGCGATCAAGTTCGTCAATCAGCAATACCGGGGCGCGTCCATCAACCTGCTCCAAAGCCTGCAGTATGGGTCTGCGTATCAAAAATCGCTGAGAAAAAACATCATCTTCCATCGCATCCCGGTTTGTGTCACCCGAAGCTTCACGCATTCGGATATCCACCATTTGGGCTGCATAATTCCACTCATAAACGGAAGAGGAAATATCCAGCCCTTCATAGCACTGAAGGCGGATCAATGGACGGTCAAGCGCAGTTGACAAGACCTTGGCAATTTCAGTCTTGCCAACTCCGGCTTCCCCCTCAAGAAAAAGGGGGCGCTGCATTTTAAGTGCGAGATAGAGAACCGTGGCCAAGGGGCGGTCAGCGACATAACTGGCCTTGGTCAGCAATTCCAGGGTTTGGTCAATGGATTCAGGCAGGGAATTGGTCATTTGGCTCCGAATGTCGAGCACAAGTCGCCATTTGACGATCACCGTGCAACGGTTGTCGATCGGCGATCGGCTAGGTTTTCTTTGATCCTACACCACCTGAAACTGCCGGGAAAGTGTCAGAGCACTCCACGGTTCAAAAAGAATGGCCCGCCTTCCACAAAATGCAAAAGACGGGCCGAAACAGGCGTCCAGGGGCGATTGTCAGCCCGTTTCTCTTAGACATCAGGTACCTACAAATTCGATATTTATCTATCCGTGTGTTGCCCGACTTCCACACATTAGATGCACACGCGTTAACAGTATGTGCCAAATCTCACATAACACACAAAATTGATCAGGCTTTCAACATCGGCCACAAAGAGAGAATCAGAGCGCCGGCCATCGCATAGTTGAACAACTTCAGGATAAGTGGGTTTTGCAGAATCCTGCGCATGACAGAACCAAACCCGGCCCACACCGTGACAGATGGAAAATTCACCACACAAAAGGCAAAAACCACAATTGCCACATTAACACCATAGCTGCCTTCCCCCGTGTAGGTGGACATCGCCACCACCGCCATGACCCAGGCCTTCGGATTCACCCATTGAAAGGCGGCAGCTTCCAGAAATGTCATGGGCCGCGCCTCGCTGCGCCCCTTTTCCACTGGCCCGGAATTCGCTATGCGCCAGGCCAGATACAGCATGTATGCACCACCCAGAATCTTCAGCAGCCAAAAGAGTTGCGGTAGAGTTGCGAGAATTAGTCCCACACCTGCTCCCACCGCGACCAACAAAACACCGAATCCTGCCGATATGCCAAAGGCATGGGGCCATGTCCGGCGCAGGCCAAAATTCACGCCGGAAGCAAACAGCATGATATTGTTTGGCCCCGGCGTGATCGAAGAGGCAAAGGAAAAAACCAGCAGCACGAGAAATGTTGCAAGCGTCATGATCAATCAACTCATATAGGTCAGGAATCCTTACCTATATGAGTTGCGGAATGTACACAAGCCGAAAACCGAACTGCATATCGGTTTACATTCCGTCTGGACCGCGATTCATGGCCGCTATTCCCGTGCGGCACACTTCAACGACGCCGAGTGGTGTCATGATATTGATGAATTGCTCAATTTTTTGCTGTCTGCCGGTGATCTCAAATACAAAATGCCCAACATTGGCATCTGCGACCTGCGCACCAAAAGCTTCAGCCAGTCGCAGGGCTTCAACCCTGTGATCTCCGGCACCGGCGACTTTCACCAGAGCAAGCTCACGTTCGAGTGGCTTTTCATGACCGAGCCTGCGGGCGCGCAATGTCAGATCAACCACGCGGTGAACCGGGACCATGCGTTCCAACTGGCGTTTGATTTGTTCAAGCACCTTGGGGGTTCCCTTTGATATGATTGTGATCCGCGAAAGGTGCTTGTCGTGTTCAGTCTCCGAAACCGTCAAGCTTTCGATATTGTATCCGCGACCGGAAAACAGCCCGATCACCCGCGCCAGCACCCCGGATTCATTGTCCACCAGAACTGACAATGTGTGTTGAACAATGCCTTCTGTTGTTTCAGCTATGAAATAGGCCGATGCGGGTGGTGTCTCTGCAGCTTGGTCTTGTGATTGTTCACTCATGGGTTCATGCCCCCTTGTTAATCGAAATCAGTTGTCTCTTTGGACGACGTCGCGCAAGCGCCACACCGAACAGGATAATTGCCAAAGCAACAGCACCATTGGCGGGCAGCGCTTCATTAAGGAATACGATTGCAAATGCAACGCCAAACAATGGCACCAGAAAATTAATCTGCGACAGAAAAGACGCGTTCGTCCGCCGTATTATCAGTATGATTAGAATACTGCCAATCGCCGTGGGCATAACACCTGAATAGGTGGTTGCCACCCATGCCTTGGCCGGTGCCTGCAATGAAGTCAGGTCCGACAAAACCAGCAATGGCAAGGAGCCAAGAAAAGCGACCACCATGAAAGCTGCCGATGATTGCTGCCAGGCCATGCCAGTCAGGCTCTTGGTGATTATCGCATTTATACCATAGCAAAAAGCCGCACCGATCACCGCGTATTGGCGCACACTCTGGTCTGCAAGACTGGCCAGTTTCTCTGGTCCGAATAAAATGATTATGCCGACCAACGCGATTGCAAACCCTCCAATAGAATAGCGGTTTGGTTTTTCATCATTAGTGAAAAGCTGCGCCAGCAACAACGTGAACAGCGGCATCGTCGCCATCAGTATGGCTGCAAGGCCTGCATCCACTCTTTGCTGGCCCCATGCCAGCAGACTGAAAGGCACGGTAAGGCCGAACAATCCAGCGCCAATCAATGGGTACCAGATACGACCGCGTGGGAATTTCATACCAGCCATTACCATAACACTGACCAGTAGCAGAGCCCCAATCGCCAGTCTCATAGAGACCACGAACATTGGTGGCAAATCCTGCACCGAGACTTTGGTCATCATGAAATTTGACCCCAGTATCGCACCAAGCACTATCAACAAGAGATAGTCCGCAAGGACAGGTTTGCTGTTCATGGAAAGACCGCCAACCACACCAAGCTAGACCAGCGCTTTGCCTTTTTCGTCGATGGCTGAGCCAACGGCTTCGTCCGTGGCCTCGTCAGGCAGCAACATTTCATTATGCGCCTTGCCGGATGGAATCATCGGGAAACAATTGGCCAGCGTCACCACACAGCAATCAAATATGACAGGTCCGGGAGTCTCGATCATCTGCATTATAGCATCATCAAGTTTTGACGGCTTTGTGCATCTGATCCCGGTTCCACCATAAGCCTCAGCCAGCTTGACGAAATCCGGCATAGCCTCGGTATAGGAATTGGACAGACGGTTGCCGTGCAGCAATTGCTGCCACTGGCGCACCATGCCCATATATTCATTGTTGAGGATCATGATCTTGATATCTGCACCATGTTGCAGGGCTGACGACATTTCCTGAATATTCATCTGAACAGATGCATCACCTGCAATGCACACAACAAGCGATTCAGGATGGGCAATCTGAACGCCCAGGGCCGCCGGCAAACCGTACCCCATCGTACCCAATCCGCCAGAGGTCATCCAGCGGTTGGGTTCTTCAAACCCGTAATACTGGGCAGCCCACATCTGGTGCTGCCCGACCTCAGTCGTGATATAGGTATCGCGGTCTTTGGTCAGTTCGTAGAGGCGCTCGATCGCATACTGCGGCATGATAACGTCAGCATTGGGTTTGTAACCAAGTGAATTGCGTCCGCGCCAAACATCAATCTGGTTCCACCAGTCACCCAAATGTGCCTCATTCGGTTTATCGGCATGGGCATGCCACAGGCGGACCATGTCTTCCAGCACCAGCCCTACATCACCGATGATCGGTACATGAGCATGAACCACCTTGTTGATGGAAGACGGGTCAATATCCACGTGGACAATCTTGGCATCCGGCGCAAAAGCATCCACACGGCCGGTAATGCGGTCGTCAAACCGCGCCCCTATACAAACCATCACATCACAGTCGTGCATCGCCATATTGGCTTCATATGTGCCGTGCATGCCCAACATGCCCAGCCAATTGTCACCACTGGCCGGATAACAGCCAAGCCCCATCAGCGTTGATGTGATCGGAAAATTGGTCAATTTGACCAATTCACGCAACAATTGCGTGGCTTCCGGACCTGAATTGATCACACCCCCACCGGAATAGATAATGGGCTTGCGGGCCTGCGCCATCAGTTCAACTGCCGCCTTGATCTGTTCCAGATCACCATTGACCTTGGGCGCATAGTTTTTCTGATCGAACTCGGATGGCGGGTGATACATGCCGGTGGCGAACTGAACATCTTTGGGCACATCCACGACAACAGGGCCCGGACGACCATGGGTTGCCACATGAAAAGCCTGATGCAGGACTGCAGCAAGATCGTTGACATCGCTGACCAGCCAGTTGTGCTTGGTACAGGGCCGCGTAATCCCCACAGTGTCACATTCCTGAAACGCATCCGAACCAATCAGCGGCGTCGGCACCTGACCAGTAATACACACCAGAGGAACGGAATCCATCAGGGCATCCTGCAGCGCTGTCACGGTATTTGTAGCACCCGGCCCGGATGTCACCAGTAGAACACCAGGTTTCCCGGTTGATCTTGCATAGCCTTCCGCAGCATGGCCAGCCCCCTGTTCGTGGCGGACCAGCAAATGGCGAACACTGTCCTGCTGGTGCAATTCATCATAGATTGGAAGCACTGCACCACCGGGGTAACCAAAGAGATCCGTCACTCCGTTGTCGATCAGGGCCTGAACAACCATCTCCGCCCCTGTCATTTCCCTTGAACCGGCTCCGCTCTCAGCTTTGCTTGCCATTTCTATATTCCCGTTTTCGTTTTGAAGCTGCAACGCTTCCTGGTTTTGATTTTCAGCCCGTAAGCCCAATAAAAAAGGCCCCCGAAGGAGCCTGACGCGCGTTAGCATTCGTGGAGGATCTAACCCACCACGCTAACGCGCTTTCTCACCACTACAAGAATGTTCTTCACTGTGAAATTCCCGTCAACAATCTGATTGCGCACACAATAGTCAGACAAATGAATTCGTCAACCGACTAATGCAAAAAAGGCCTAGCCAGGTTAGGTCTAGCAACAGACGCGATTCCGCCCTTGCTCCTTGGCCTGATAAAGCCGTTCGTCGGAGAGCTTGAGGAGTTCCTTGGGAGTAGCAGACCCTTCTGCGGTGGAGGCAACGCCGATAGAGACAGTTGGGCGCAGGATCACGATTCCAAGATCGACTCGCATCTGCTCCACCATTCTGCATACCCGCTCTGCGAAAGGACGGATCTGGCTCACATCAGAAAAAGGTGCCAGGATGCAAAACTCCTCACCACCCGTGCGAGCCACTATATCATGCTCACGCGTGACATTTTGCAGACTGGAGGCCAGTTTCTTTAGGACAACATCACCGGCATCATGGCCGTAGGTATCATTGACGCTCTTGAAATGATCAAGGTCTAGCGTCAGCAATGCCAGGGGAGCACCAATCTTGGCAAATTCGTTGACATATTGCTCCAGCGCATCTTCAAAATAGCGACGATTATAAAGCTTGGTAAGTGGATCAGTCACAACAGCGACCTCCAGTTCAGCAGCCCTGTGGGTCAATTGGGACTGCGCCTTACTCTGCCGCCGCATGCTGGGCATGGCTATGATCAAACCATAGAGCAAGGTGGCGCCCATTGCGATCATGACCACAAAAAGTGGATTGAATGGCCCTATGCCCACGCCAGATGTGGCGACAATTCCGGGCTGGAGTTGCAATACAACGAAAATGGCGAACGCCAAACTCATTGCCGCACCCAGGGCAAAAATCCAGTACGCTGTGTCAGCCAGATTTTTCATCAAACTCCCGCCTTCAACTGTTGTCGAAAGCGCCTACAAACGTGCTCAGGTCGCCCACCTGATACTTAAACTCCAAACTACACTTGTGTTTTAGAGAGAAAGTCTAAATGAGCGCATAATCGAGTCTCATTTTTTCAATCATCGGGATCACAAAATTGCCAACCGGCATCAAACTGGCCGTTAAACCAGGTAGATTGACGTTTTGCATACTGCCGCGTTGCAGCTTTTATCTGCTCTTTGGCCTGATTAAGTGCAAATTCACCATAGAGCAGTTTTTCCAATTGGCGCACGCCGATTGCCTTCAAAACCGTACTGTGTGGAGGCAATTTCAGCGCCAGCAATTCCCTCGCCTCATCCAGAGCCCCATTTTCCAACATCCAGTCGGTGCGCAAGTTGATGCGATGGTGAAGCACTTCGCGTTTTGGCATGAGCACAATTTTTTCTACTCTGTTTCCGGCGATAACCGGGGGATGTCCTTGCTGGTTCTGGTAGTGGGCGAGAGGCTTCCCGGTGGCAAGTACGACTTCTAATGCCCGAGCAATTCTGTGACTGTCCCCGGTTTTCAAGCGCGCGGCTCCTTCAGGATCTAGCTGGGTCAATTCCCGGTGCAGGGCTTCACTTCCTTCCAACGTGAGGCGTGACCGCACCAATTGGCGTGTTTCATCGGGAATGTCAGGAATCCGGGCTAACCCTTCCTCGATCGCACGGAAGTAAAGCCCGGTTCCGCCAACAAATACAGGAACAGCATCGCGGGAACGGATGTCTTCGGTCTGTTGTCGGGCCTGTTCGAGCCAGAGCGCTGCCGAATAAGGACGCTCCAACGGGGCGAATCCATAGAGATGGTGAGGTACTTTTTTCAGATCACTTTTGTCCGGCCGAGCGGTCAAAATGTCGAGCACCGGGTAAATTTGCATGGAATCGGTGTTGATGATTTCACCGCCCCATTGCAAAGCCAACTCAACGGCAAGCTTCGACTTGCCGCTTGCTGTTGGCCCGGCTATCAAAATCGCATCAGGTCTTTGCACCATATCTCACAGGATTCTTCACTTCCATGGCCATTTTAGACCGTGTTGTCACACTGATCGCCAATCCTGCCAACCCGTGCCTCAGTCCGACTCTGGCGGAGCAGGCACGAAAGGCCTTAAACGCAAGTGCCGTTTATTTCCTGGCCGACGGTATTGCTTGCGACATCCCTCTCCCAGGCGAATCTGCTGAACCGCAGGATGTGCTCGCCGGTCTGCTGGCCGACCAAAAAGTAGATTGGGTGGTACAAGAGGCTGATCAACGACGCAAGAAGGCCTTGCTGGCCGATATGGATTCCACTCTCATCCAGCAGGAATGCATCGATGAACTGGCTGATGAAGCCGGTGTGGGCTCTCATGTGGCCGATATTACCGCCAGGGCGATGCGTGGCGAGCTCGACTTTGAACCAGCGCTGCGCGAACGTGTGGCCCTGTTGAAAGGTTTGCCGGTAGAGATCATTGACAATGTGCTCCAGAACCGGATCACGCTCATGCCCGGAGGGCGCGAGCTGGTCGCCACAATGAAGGCAAATGGAGCCTATTGCGCCCTGGTTTCTGGCGGCTTTACCCAATTCACGTCCAGGATCGCAGCAACGCTGGGGTTTGACGAAGACAGGGCCAATAAATTCTTGATCAACGACGGGATCCTGTCCGGCGAAGTGGTTCCTCCCATTCTTGGTCGCGATGCCAAGGTGCAGGCCCTGAACGAGGTTGCCCGGCTGAATCAAATCGACACCCAGGAGATCATGGCCGTTGGAGACGGTGCCAATGATCTTGGAATGCTCAATCTGGCTGGTTCCGGTGTCGCTCTCCACGCCAAACCTGTGGTTGCAGAACAAGCTCGTTTTCGAATTGACCACGGGGACCTGACAGCCTTGCTCTACATTCAGGGCTACCGGAAAGCCGATTTTGCTCGATGAAGACGGGTGAACGACTTGTTACCGAACGATTGCTAATTCGTTCCTGGACACTATCAAACACCGATCGGGCATTTTTTCACTTCATATGCTCCAATTTCCCTGGACGGCGGTTCTATCCTGATCGTCTAAGTCGCAAAGAAGCAGACGAGAGACTGGAAACCATTGTCGGGCGCGCCGACAGCCGCGCGATGGATTGGGGCGTAGCCTGCCTGAAACAGTCAGGTGAACAAATAGGATTTACCGGTCTGTCTCCATTTGAGTTCAATGCCCCATTTTCTCCAGGTGTCGAAATCGGGTGGCAGTTTGACCCCGCACATTGGGGCAAGGGCTACGCTACCGAAGCGGCAAGAGCCCTGATTGATTACGGCTTCAGCCAATGTTGGCTGAATCAGATTTTTGCTTTCGCAGTTGCCGACAACCTTGCATCAATTGCTGTGATGCAGCGGGCAGGCATGAAAGCGGTTGAGGGTGGAGAATTTGACCACCCGCAAGTGCCGGAAAGTCACCCGCAATTGAAAAAACACGTACTTTACGACATCACAAAAGACCGATGGCTGGCTGGCGCAAGTCGATAATCCAGGGACGTCCCGGCCCACCCGGTACTTATTTCAAATTCAGTACAATGAAGCTCAACTGACCGGTTTTCGAAGCTACCAGGAGAAGGGCTTTCTTGCGCCCTTCTTCTTTCAACGCCGCAAGACGGTCTTCCACGTCCTTGGGTTCGCTGACCGCTTCCTGACCAATCTCCGAGATGACATTGCCGACCGCTATGCCTTTTTCTTCTGCAGAAGAACCAGGCTCGACCTTCACGACCAGCACTCCGCTCACATCTTCTGCGATCGAATACTGTTTGCGGCTTTCCTCATTGAGTTCTGCGAAAGTCATACCAAGTGCGACGACTGATTTTTCCTCGCCCTCACCACCATCGCCATCTGAACCAGCTCCCGCTGATCCCAATTTGTCACTGTCTTCCAGACGGCCAAGTGTCACGGGCACAGTTTCTTCCTTGCCCTTGCGCAATACAACAACATCAACAGCCTTGCCGACGGGCGTATCAGCAACAATGCGCGGCAGATCGCGCATCTCATCAATACGTTTTCCATCAAATTCCAGAATAACGTCGCCCACCAAAATACCGGAATTCTTAGCGGGTCCCTTCGCAGTCAGTCCAGCAACAAGCGCCCCTCGCGCTTCATCCATTGAAAGGCTTTCAGCAATGTCTTCAGTCACCGGTTGTATGCTGACACCGAGCCAGCCTCGTCTTGTCTCGCCAAACTCGCGCAATTGCTGAATGACATTGATAGCAAGGTCTGATGGAATAGAAAATCCGAGCCCAATGGACCCACCGGACGGTGAAATGATAGCCGTGTTGATACCGATAACCTGCCCGTCCATGTTGAACAGCGGACCTCCGGAATTGCCTCGGTTAATGGCAGCATCCGTCTGGATGAAGTCATCATAGGGACCGGAGCGGATATCACGATTGACAGCGGAAACAATTCCCAGGGTAACGGAACTACCCTGCCCGAACGGGTTACCGATTGCCATGACCCAGTCACCGACCCGTGCAGTTCTGGATTCACCAAAAGCCACCGCTTTCAGGGGAACTTCCGGGGTTACTCTCAAGACGGCAATATCAGTCTTTGGATCGGTTCCAATGACCGTTGCTATCAGGGATGAGCCATCTGTAAAGTCCACCGTGATTTCATCTGCATCCGCAATCACATGGTTATTTGTTATGATGATACCTTCCGGATCAATCACAAAACCGGAGCCAAGCGACTGAACTTTGCGCGCTGGTCTGTTACCGCTACCACCGTTTTCCTGCTGTTTGAAAAACTCGTCAAAGAAGTCCTGAAAAGGCGAGCCCTGTGGAACGCGGGGACGGGGAAGCCGGGATCGGCCCTCTCCACTTTCAACGTTTTGTGAAGTTGAAATATTCACGACAGCGCCGATCAAACTGTCTGCCAGATCCGCGACGGACACAGGACCAGCCGCATGGGCTGTGCCGCTCACCAATCGGTGTTCTGACACGATTGCCGAAGGGCTTGTCAGTGCAAATGCCGCGGCGATAGCTGACATTTTCAAGATTGCTGACAATTTCATAGTTCAACTCCCAAAAGTCTGTATTCGGAAAATCTGTCTTCGCCTATCAAGCCTTAAACCTGGTAAAGTTAAAAGACCATGTGACACTTGTTCAGCGAGATTTGATTGGTAGTTACGGTCCAAAACACCGAATTGTTTCATCCTCTAACCAACCAAACTATTCCCACACCCAAACACATAGCAACGAGTCCGGCACGACGAAGTGACGACTCGTCCATCTGTGACACACTCAAAGCCATTTTTTTGGCCATCGAAGGTGAACCTGCATAGAGCAGCCCCTCAATGGCCAAAAATACGCCAATTATGCTGAACAGCTCCACCACCGGGCGGAACGCGCATCAGTTTCCGGCAGGTGCCGGAGGTGCTGCACCATTGGCATCACCAAAGAACTTGAAAAACTCGGAATTGGGCGACAACACCATAGTCGTATCAGAGTTTTCAAGAGCGGTCTTGTAAGCGGCCATGGATCGATAGAAAGCGAAAAACTCGGGATCCTTCTGGTAGGCTTCTGCAAAAATACGATTGCGTTCACCTTCTCCCTCACCGCGAAGAATCTCGGCTTCGCGCTGGGCTTCCGCCTTGATCTCAACCACCTGTCTGTCAGCAGACGCCTTGATGCGACGCGCAGCTTCCTGACCACGAGCCCTGATTCGCTCTGCTTCCGCCAAACGTTCCGCACTCATGCGCTGGAAGGTCTGATCGGAAACTTCTTCCGTCAGGTCTGTTCGGCGCACGCGCACATCAACCACGTCAATGCCGAGGTTTTCAGCCTCCGGCCGCATCTGATCACGAACTTCACGCATCATCGCAGTACGTTCTTCAGACAGGGCTGCTTCAAATCCGCGACGACCGTAAGTCTGACGCAGCGCAGCATCCAGTCTGGACCGCAAACGTGTCTCAGCCTGCTGTTGGGACGCTCCAACCTGCTCCCTGAATTTACGCGGGTCGGAAATGCGATAGGTCATGAAAGCATCAACTTCATAAAACTTACCACCAGAGACCTGAACACGAATGTCATCCAGATCGAACCGCAGCAGACGGTCTTCAATGATAAGGACGTTATCCAATCCGGCAAAGCCGAATGGCAGTTTGAAATTCAATCCGGGCTCTTTTTCAACGCGGACAATTTCACCAAAGCGCAGAACAATCGCCTGTTCACGCTCATCAACAACGAAAAACGAACTCCAAATGGTGACAACCACTAAACCAATAAGACCAAGCAACAATCCAAAACGATTACCCATCAGTTTGTTCCTCCACTGCGCTTGTTGATTTCGGGCAGGGGCAAATAAGGCACCACGCCGGTCCCACCACCTGATCCATTTTCCATGATCACTTTGTTTGAATCCTTCAACACGCCTTCCATCGTCTCAAGGAAGAGACGCTTGCGTGTAACTTCAGGCGCTTTGGCATATTGTTCGTAGACTGAGAGAAAACGCTGAGCTTCACCCTCTGCTTCCTGAACAATCCGGTTCTTGTAACCAGCGGCATCTTCACGGATTTGCGCAGCTTCACCACGCGCCTCACCAAGAGCCTTGTTCGAATACCTGTTCGCTTCTTCCTGGAACTGATCTTCGTTTTGTTCTGCCCGTTGCACTTCATCAAATGCGTCAGCCACTTTCGGTGGCGGTGCAACATCCTCAATGTTCAGTGTACGTACGCCGATTCCCGTACCGTACTGGTCGAGTATCGTCTGAATGATGGTGCGCACTTCCTGCGTAATGCCCAGACGATCATCACGGAAGATATCCTGCGCCGGACGACGACCAACAATCTCACGCATCGCGCTTTCGGCAACTTCTTCGACCATGCCACTCGGATCATTCACGTTGAAGAGAAAGTCCTTCGGATTAGCGACACTGTATTGCACGGAAAAGGTTACATCCACGATATTCTGGTCACCTGACAACATTAGGCCCTGTCGTGAGCCACCGCGTCCGCCGGACCCGATATTGACCTGCCGTACACCGATGTTCACCTTGTCGGCCCGTTCAAATGGCCACCAGGCAAAATGCAGACCCGCTTCGTTGACGTCATCGCGCGGAACACCGAAGACGGTTTCAACCGCCAATTCATCAGCTTCAACCTGATAGGCGCTGGAAAAGGCATAAATGCCCAGCAAGACAACCACAATCAGGCCAATACCTGCCGCACCGATGCTTGCTCCACCTCCTCCGCCGCCGCCGCCGCCGGGGAGAACGCTTTTCAGACGGTCCTGTCCACGTTTGAGGATTTCTTCCAGATCGGGCGGTTGCTGCCCACCACCTGGACGTTGTGGTCCTCTTGGGGGCTGCCCCCATGGGCCGCCGCCACCGCCGCTGCCATTGCTGCCGTTGTTTTGACCGCCACCGGTCTGATTGCTCCAGGGCATAGCTTGTCCTTGAGTTGGGCGCGCTCCACAGACCGTGCCATGAGTTATGTTGTCTTGTTATAGGGACGCCAACCAACGCTTTCAACGCGTTGAAAGGCGAATTTGCAGCCTTTTGTCAATCAATTGCGCGACATTTTTACCCCGCCCCTACTGACTGACGTCTTTCGTAGTCAATAAAGCTGGTGTCAAACGTGTCCTTTTCACCAGCAGGTACCACTTCTCGCCCGGTTTCCAACCAGACTTCAGGATCGACAATTGGAAATACGGTGTCTCCTCCGGGCTCAGCGTGAACGCGGGTAAGATACAGCAAGTCAGCAATTTCTATGGATTGGCGGTATATTTCCCCCCCTCCCACGATGCAGATCCGGTCAACACCGGAATCAGCGGCAATCTGCTTTGCGAGCACAATAGCCGTTTCCAATGAATCGACAGGCAAGACACCTTCGCTTTGCCAGGTACTGTCGCGCGTCACAACGATGGATGTACGACCGGGCAACGGTTTGCCAATGGCTGCAAAGGTCTTTCTGCCCATGATCATGGGCTTTCCCATTGTCAGTTCCCTGAACCGTTTCAAATCGGTTGAAAGATGCCACGGCATGTCACCATCACTGCCAATGACATTGTTTTCTGCGGCCGCAACAATGATTGAAATATCAATAGTCATACCAATCCCTTAGACCGCGATTGGCGCTTTGATATGCGACTGGGGGTTATAGTTTTGCAGCTCAAAATCTTCGTAGCGGAAATCGAAGAGATCACCGATGCCGGGATTGAGCTTCATGGTCGGCAATTCTCCAGGCACACGCTGCAGTTGCTCCCGGGCCTGATCAAAATGATTGGAATAGAGGTGCGCATCTCCCAGCGTGTGCACGAAATCCCCCGGTTCAAGCTCACAGACCTGCGCAATCATCATGGTCAACAAGGCATAGGAACTGATATTGAAAGGCACTCCGAGAAATATGTCGCCCGACCGCTGGTACAACTGGCAGGACAGTTT
>JBPCWM010000277.1:0-16701 GCA_051009515.1 Rhizobiaceae bacterium
GGAATAATCCACCCCCTAGCAGGATCAGATCACGCCATGAAAAGGAATGGTCGAAAACAGAAAACAATTCGGCCTTAAGGCCGATGATCCAAGTCAATACACCCAGCAGCGCAATTCTGAAGACCAAAGCCAGAAATAGCCCGATCCGGCGAGCTTTTTCCGCCTGTTCTTTTGGTAGGCGATTTATTATAACAGATATAAAGACAATATTATCAATGCCTAAAACAATTTCCATAACAGTCAATGTTAAGAAACTGGCCCAAACGGCTGGGTCTTGTAATAATTCCATTTTCGCTCTCCCGGGCGAATTGCCACCCGTTCTTCAGGCTGATTAGGCCACCTTGCCGAGGTATTGCAGCGCAAACCCAACGCAATAAAGATAAATACCTGAGATCGCGATGCTGGCTTTGGCCAGAGTTGGCACATCCATGCCCACATACCAACTGTACAGTGCGATCAGGCCAGAGGCGGTCCACACACCGAACATAGATAACGTCGCACCTCTCCAGATTTTGACGCGCACTGGATGTACAAACAGCAGCGGGACAAAACTGAGAACTGCCGAGGCAATAACGACGGAAAAGGCGATATACCAACCTGGCTCAATCACAAAGAGGGTAAAGACCACCATGTTCCAGCAAATGGGAAAGCCGATAAAACAATTGTCACGACTCTTCATGCGAGTATCGGCATAATAAATCGCGCTGGTACAGACAATCAGGGCTGCACAGATGAAGGAATAGGATTCCTTTAAAAAACCGCTCTGATAAAGGGCAAATGCCGGAATCATTGCAAAGGTAACATAGTCGATAATGCAATCCAGCAATTCACCAGACCAGTTTGGCAAGACTGATTTGACGTGGAAATACCGGGCCATGGGACCGTCCACACCGTCCACCAGCAAGGCGACTCCGAGCCAGAACCACATGTTGGTAAACCGCCCTTCAGCCGCAGCAACCAGTGCCAAAAAGGCCCAGAATGCACCTGAAGCGGTAAAAACATGGACCGAGAATGCGATCAGGACAGAATTGGAGGGGCGCGACATCAGTTTTTATATTCCGGCCTAGCTGTGCCAGTCCAGTTTGCATACTTCGGCTGATAATCCTTCAAAATTCCAATTTCGTCCAAATGCCCTGAACCGACTTCTGTTGGACCGGGCAACTATGATTTCTTCGGCAATCCAGTACTGAGAATTCTTGATCACAGTATCCTCACCTTTTTCCTTACCGGCGATTGGAGTGACTGAACCATCAAGAATTTTGGGTATCTTGACATTTCTGGTCTTTCCGTCGGTTTCATAGGAAATCGGTTCATGTTTCACACCAAGGAAGTTGCCAACCAAAATGGACAGCAAGTGGGTGGTTCCACCCGCTTTGCCGGTGAAAATCTTGGTAATCGCCTTGGATGCATAAATGGAAGCCCGTTCATCTATGAACAATCCTGCAGTCCAGTTGCCACGGCTCATATAGCCCGGAATTTCCATCATCAGGCCAAGATTGATACCGGACAGGTCGACATCACCAAAGTGACCATCATCAATGCGGAAACCGGCCCAGGTCTGACAATATCCCTCAGACGGTGGATGATCACCAAGCGACAACACGCAGGGGCAAAACACCTTACAATTGCATGCAAGGACCAGTTCGCCTTTCATGCTCCAACTCTCTTTTGCCATTTTATTCCATTCTCCAGGATAGTGGTGCCGCAAACTTCTTCATATGAGCGCGAGGACCAGAAGAATCCCCCCCCACGCCAGCAATATGCCGCCTGATACGTGTGAAGTCACTCGCCCTTTGCCGCTTTTTTCTATGATTGCAAATAAAGTAAAGAAAGCCATCCAGGCAAGGTTCATTGTGCCGACAACCAACATGACCAGCATTAATGCCCAGCAACAGCCCAGACAGAACACCCCCTGCTCCATGCCCAGCCTGAATATGGCACCCGGCTTTTGGCTCCATCTGCCAAATAAAATGGAAAACGGGTTTCGGCACTTGGTCAAACAGGCATCCTTCAACGCACTGAATTGATAGACGCCGGCCAGGATCAAAATTACTGCCCCGAGGATGCCTTGTATCGGGAAGACCGGATCGGCAGCAAGCCCGGCCCCGATCAAGGCCATCTGAAACAGACTCATGGCTACAGAAAACAATGTCCAGACCAGCAGATAGCCAGCAACCAGAACCCAAAGCGATACCACTCTCTCGCCCTTGGCAGCCGCTACATCTGCGATATCACCATAGGTGCGGATCATGGGTGCTGCTGACGGAAGCATCATAGCAAGGGACATGGCTAACCACATCAAGAAGGTGGAGAGAATTTCTGCAAAGCCGAACGTGTTGGGAGAAAGTGGCGAACAAAGCTTCAAGACAAAAGCCAGAAAACCATTGTCTGAACGCTCTATATTCAGACGGCTCAGCAAGTCATCCCAATAGGCCATGCCTGGACCAACAGTACCGGGCTCGACGCTTTGGGATATCTGCGCCACCATAAGGGTCAGCCACAACCAGGCCAGTATGACCGCAAAGGCCGTTATCAGATACACGCTCAGCCCAGGTTTAAGCGCAATTCCAGCCAACCCTCGATCCAGATTTTCCAGATTTCCGTATCGGTTCTGTGCGCCGGACTGGTCCTCGTGATGTGGTTGCTCAGTCAATTAGCCGCGCCTTCCATCTGCCCGTTATGACAACAAGGCCTTCCACAGACCGTGTTCCAGACTTATATAGCGAAAGCAACCAAGTTGGTGACCAAAATCATGGCGATCGAAGTAAAATCAGCTCCATTTGAAATTTGTGTGGTCGGTGGTGGCCTGATCGGGCTGGTTGCTGCCTTGCAACTGGCTCAATCCAGACAGGGACAGAACAGCAAAATTGCACTGGTCGCGCCGATGGGTGATAGTGCGGACAAGCGCACGACTGCCATGTTGATGCCATCCATAGAAATGCTTCGCGGCCTTGACCTCTGGCAAGCAATAGAACCAAAAACTGCAGCTCTGAAAACCATGCGGTTGATCGACGGAAGTCGCAGGCTTGTGCGAGCGCCCGTGACAGATTTTCAATCTTCGGAACTGGGACTGGATGCATTTGGATTTAATGTACCCAATGAAGACATGTTGGACGCCCTCAACAGCGCCATAGACGACCACGAGGGCATTGTGCGGTTTTCAGAACCTGCCAACATTATAACTGCGAATGCCGAGAATGTGCAGATTGAGTTAAAATCTGGCGAAACTTTGCAATGCAAATTGGTGGTTGCAGCAGATGGAAGCGAGTCCTCCTGCCGAGCTGCAGCCGGAATAGATGTGCGTCAGTGGTCCTATCCCCAAACAGCCATCGTGCTTAATTTCACACATTCCCTTCCGCATGGTGGAGTTTCAGCAGAATTTCACACCGAAACGGGTCCGTTCACCCAAGTGCCACTGCCCTCAACCAAGTCTTCGCAAAATCGATCAAGCCTGGTCTGGCTTGTCGAGCCGCAACGAGCCAATGAGCTGTTACAAATGAATTTGGGAGACCTGTCGGACCTGATCGAAGACAAGTTGCAGTCTTGCTACGGAAAGTGTTTCATAGAACGTCAGCCGGCTGCAATTCCCATGAAAGGCATGACGGCGCACAGATTTGCAGCCAATCGAATTGCGTTGGTTGGCGAAGCGGGACATGTGTTCCCTCCAATCGGCGCACAGGGCTTCAACCTCGGTCTTCGTGATATTCGCAGCCTGACAGTTGCCCTTGCATTAAATCCTGAAGATCCGGGAGCCGCAGAAGGATTAAGTTCCTATAATGGTGACCGGCGCAGGGATGTGAACTCCAGAACCATTGGCGTCGATTTGATGAACAGGTCGCTCCTGACCGACTTTCTGCCCGTGCAACTAGTGCGAACTGCCGGGCTTTCGGCTCTCGGGTCGGTTTCCCTGTTGCGAAAGATAGCAATGCTCCAGGGGTTGGGGATGGAGCGTCATGTGGGTGGACTGTTCACCGCGCCGGGAAAAGATCTGCTGGCAAAGTTCCGCTCGCAATCAGGTACAGAAGCCCGGTAACTGTCACAACACTACCAAGGGTGGATACGAGGACCATGGTCGATGCACGCACCACCCAGACATTATACTGCTGTGCGATGACGAATACATTTGTGGCCGTGGGCAATGCGGCCATCAGCACAGCTGTATAAACCCAGACCGGATCAAAGTCGCCCACCCAGCTCACAAGCAGATAAACCAGTACCGGGTGCACAACGAGTTTAATCGGTACAAGGGCATAAAGAATTTTGGGCCAAACCCCACTGGGTGACAGCGCAACAGTAACCCCCATGGCAAACAGTGCGCAGGGCGCCGCGGCGCTGCTCAGATAGTCCAACAGCTTTTCCACCGGAACCGGCGGTTGATACTGAAAGAATGCAGCCACCACACCGATTATGGTTGCTATGATAAACGGATGGGTAAAAATACGTTTGAGCACTTCACCAATCGTTTCCAGCAGCGATTGACGCTCACCACTTCCACCAACGGCCATGAGAAGCGGTGCCATGGCAAAATGTAACGTGTTATCAAAACAGATTATGAGGGCGACAGGAACTGCGGCTTCTGGACCCAATGCAGCAATTGCCAGACCCGGACCCATATAGCCAATATTACCATAGGCACCCGCCAACCCCTGAATCGTGCTTTCGGGAATATCACCTTCTGAAGCAAAAACGGCCGCGCAAAATGCAATGGCAAACGTGCAATAAGTCCCCAGCAATGTTGCGAAGATGAAGCCCCAACTGGCGAGCTTCTCAACGGGGGTCTGGGACAGAAGATTGAAAAACAGCGCGGGTAAGGCAACATAGATGATGAAAAAATTCATCCACGCCAAACCGTCCACAGGCAGGTTCTTTAGTCTCGCAGCCAGGTAGCCAAGCAAGATCAGTCCGAAAAAGGGAAGCGCCAATCCTAGAATTTGCGTCACGAAATTCCCTTTGCGTTTTCCACTCCGGCGACGTCAATGGGCTAGCCCCACATCTCGGTGGGGTCAAGAACAATAAAGCCACCCGGACTTGCTGGCGGTCCTTCGTCGGATTATGATGTTAACCAACCAGTAGACGCAATGTCAGTTTAACCAGAGTAGGCGGGGCTGTTGGACAGATGATCCGTAGCGCAAAATTTCAAATCGGTCAGGTGGTTAAACACCGGGTCTATCCATTCCGAGGCGTTGTGTTTGATGTTGATCCGGTGTTCGACAATACAGATGAGTGGTATCAGGCGATTCCTGAGGAAATACGTCCTTCAAAGGACCAACCTTACTATCATCTGTTTGCAGAAAACGAAGAGACCGAATACATCGCCTATGTATCTGAACAAAATCTTCTGATTGACGATCTGATTGAACCTTTAAGACATCCACAAATCAGTGAGATGTTTCGCCTTAGCGATGACGGCAACTATGTCGCAATTTCCGACTTGAAACACTGACCCCAAAAAAAGGCCGCAAACTGTGTTGCGGCCTTTGATCTGTTTATATCCGATGAAAAACGTCTAATTGCCTGATTTGGCGGCATCCTGAGCGGCTTTTAACTTGTCCGCTGTTTCCTGTGCCTTTTTCTTTAGTTCTTCTTCCAGCTTCTTCTGGCGATTTGCAACTTCGTCGCGTTTCAGCGGAGGACCGTCAAATGCGGCGGTAAAGCCTTTCAAAGAAACCTTGACCGGATTCTTGGCAGCTCTGAAGTTTGTTGATGTCAGGGTGACTTCGCCACCTGCTTTCATTGCCTTTACAAGCGCGTCGCTGAGCTGAATTTCAGCCAGACAACGGTCAGGCAGGCAGAGGCTGTAAGGCAGCGTGTTGACATTGCCCTGGTCGATCTGGACCTTGATACCTTCTGGAATATAACGTCCTGATGGGACCGCAACCTGGAAGATGCGGCGGCTGTTTTCACCCTTCGACTGCAGCAGGTTGACCCCGGTGACCAATTGTCCATTGGAAGAAATCACGTCGTATTTGACGTTACAAATATCGGTTTCGCCAATTTTCGAGCAAACTTTCACCCAAGACGGGGCTGGAGCCTGTTGCTGAGCTTGGGCGGAGCTGAATGACAAGGCACCCAGAACAATGGCGAGAGAAGGCAGCAATCTGCCAAGTGAATGCGGCATGTTAATTTGAACCATTTTTCAGTTATTCCTGTGGGCGTAAGCGGTGCTTTGTGGTGTCCATAGCAATTGCGGCATCAAAATGACAAGCATGATACGTTGGTGAATACTTTTTTTACGTTGATTGCGACTTTTAGACCACCGTTTAATGGTGCAAACTGACATTATTGCAAACGAATCTCTTTGTTTGATGTCGTGCTGATGCCGCGAGGAATGATTCGTATGGTCGTAGCGATTGCATTCATGCTGCGTAAATGACGCATAAGGAGACCTCATCATGACCAGAAAGTTCAGCTTAGCTCTTGTTTTTATACTGATGCAGATGGTTCAGGCCTCCGCTGAACCCAGTCATGGCATAGCAATGCGGGGGGAACCCGCATTACCTGCGGATTATACTCATTTCCCCTATGCCAACCCCGATGCTCCCAAGGGTGGGAAGCTGACCTACGGTGTTTACGGCACTTTCGACGACCTTAACCCCTTCGATCTGCAAAGTATCCGAACTGGAGCAAGAGGGCTTTGGGACCCGGTTTTCGGAAATTTGGTATTTGAAACTCTGCTGAAAAGATCGCGAGACGAATCATTCACTGAATACGGCTTGCTGGCTGAAAAGGTGGAAATGCCGGACGATCGCAAATGGATCGAATTCCATATGCACCCCAAGGCGAAATTTTCCGATGGCGAGCCTGTTAAAGTTTCAGACGTGGTTTTCACCTTCAATCTGTTGAAGGAAAAAGGTCGCCCCCCATATTCCAGTCGTATGAAGGCTGTTGAGAAAATGGAGGTAACCGGACCGTCCAGCATCAAACTATGGTTCAATGAGCGAGCATCGCGCGAAACACCTATGTTGTTTGGTCTGATGCCTGTCCTGCCGGAACACGCTACCGATGTTGATGGTTTTGGCAAATCGACAATTGAGCCTCCCATCGCAAGCGGTCCATATACTGTTTCAGAAGTCAAGCCGGGAGAATCCATCACCTATAAGCGAAATCCGGATTACTGGGCCAAGGATTTACCGGTCCAACGCGGATTCTTTAATTTCGACACCATCAAAGTCGACTATTACCGGTCTTCTCAGGCCCAATTCGAAGGTTTCAAGAAGGGTTTGTTTGATATCTACCCCGAGAACAGCCCGGGAAAATGGCGCACTGCCTATGACTTTCCAGCTGTTGAAGATGGCCGTGTAATCAAGGAAGAATTCCAGAACACCACACCCAGCGGCATGCTGGGTTTTGTCTTCAATACGCGACGAGACAAATTCAAGAACCGCAATGTGCGTAAAGCGCTTGCTATGTTGTTTGACTTTGAATGGGCGAATGAAAACCTATTCTACGGAGCCTATCAGCGCACGTCCTCCTATTGGCAGGACTCCAGCCTCTCCTCGCTCGGACAACCAGCCAGCGAAGGTGAAAAGAAGCTTCTGGCACCGTTCCCTGATGCCGTATTGCCCGAGGTCATGGATGGGTCTTACCGAGCCCCTGTTTCTGACGGATCTGGTGTAGACCGCAAGATGTTGCGGGCAGCGCTTGGGATATTGCGACAGGAAGGTTATTCCATCGAAGAAGGAAAGCTTGTCGACGAGGATGGCAAACCGTTTGCTTTTGAAATGCTGATAGCAGGAGATGCCGGTATCAGTGGGCAGGATATCGAAAGGCTGGCTTTGTCCTACAAGCAAAGTGCTGCCAAACTCGGCATTGATATCGAAATCCGTCTTGTTGACGATGCGCAATATCAGGCCCGTAAGGGGACGTTTGATTATGACATGACGGTTGTGCGCTACTCGTCGTCTCTTTCTCCTGGTGCAGAACAAATTTTCCGCTGGGGCAGTCGCTCACAAGACATGGAAGGCAGTTTCAATTTTGCGGGCACCGCTGAACCAGCCATAGATGCGACTATCGATGCGCTGCTGGCCGCACGGAATGAGGATGAGTTTCGCGATGCTGTGCGAGCTTATGACAGGGTTTTGATCAGTGGCCACTATGTGGTGCCTCTATATCACCTCGGAGAGCGCAGAATAGCGCGTTGGGCACGTGTTTCCCGTCCGGAAACGACATCCCTTTATGGCCCCAAATTTCCTACCTGGTGGGCGAGCGGAGAACAAGAATGACAAAAATTCAGCTCGACGTGGTATCCGATGTTATGTGTCCCTGGTGCTACATTGGGAAAAGACGTCTGGAGCAGGCGCTGGAGCAACTTGATGATGTTGATGTCGAGGTCCGCTGGCGCCCTTTCCAACTGGATCCAACCCTTCCACCGGAAGGACGAGACCGGCGAGAATATCTGGAAACCAAGTTTGGTGGACCTGAAAGAGCAGATGAAATCTATGGGCGCATCCGCTCTTCCGGCCTTGATGAAGGACTGGAATTCGACTTTGACGCGATTGCCGTATCGCCCAACACGATAGATGCTCATCGGGTCATCCGCTGGGCCAGCAATGAAGGACAGGACGTTCAGGACAAGCTTGTAGAGCGCCTGTTCAAGGACTTCTTTATGGATGGCGCCCATATCGGCAAGCATGACGTGCTCGTTGATGCGGCTGAACATGCAGGAATGGACGCCTCCGTCGTTTCTGCATTGCTGGCGACAGACAAGGACCGCGATGAAGTTGTACAGGAAATTGCGGTGGCGCAAAAAATGGGCGTGACCGGGGTACCCTGCTTTATCGTGGACAACAAATATGCCGTAATGGGAGCGCAACCGGCTGAACAGATTGCAGGCGCAATCAAACAGGCAGCAGAAATGAAAGACGTAGGCGCACCTGGTACGGGAGCATGAGAATACAACTTTGAACCTTGGCTCCAGGTGTTCAGCGGACCGCCTTTGTTATGGCGTCATAGGCCATCAATTGATCAATTAACGCGGGCATTTGATCCAATGGCATCATGTTTGGACCATCCGATGATTTGGTATTATCCGGGTCTTCATGGGTTTCAATGAATACGCCGGCAACTCCAACCGCAACGGCTGCTTTTGCCAATACAGCAACAAATTCCCGCTGTCCGCCAGAGGTTGCGCCCTGTCCTCCCGGTTGTTGCACCGAATGGGTAGCATCGAACACCACCGGCGCACCCATGGCGGCCATTGCAGGCAGGCCGCGAAAGTCAGTGACCAGAGTATTATAGCCAAAACTCGTCCCGCGATCAGTCAAAAGAACATTTGGATTGCCACTATCGGTAATCTTGCCCAATACGTTTTTCATGTCCCAGGGCGCAAGAAACTGCCCCTTTTTCACATTGATCACATTGCCGGTCTTGGCAGCAGCTACCAACAGATCCGTCTGGCGACACAAAAAAGCTGGTATCTGCAATACGTCTACATGAGGCGCAACGATGCTGCATTGCCCTTCGGTATGAATATCAGTCAGCGTGGGGATATTATATTCAGCCTTCAGATCAACAAAAATTTCCAGTGAGGCCTCCAGTCCAATCCCGCGGGTGCTGGACAGACTGGTGCGATTGGCTTTGTCGAATGAGGACTTATAGACCAGTCCGATGCCTGCCTTTGAGCACATTTCTTTCAATTTCCCAGCCATGTCGAACGCATGTTGGCGGCCCTCAAGTTGGCAAGGACCGGCAATCAATGAAAACGGCTTGGATTGATCGAAGACGACATTGCCGACATTGACTTTGGGATTGGCTTTCATGATGAAGTTTCTTCCAGAATAAGTGTGGTTGCCTGTCCAGCCGCCGGCCCCACCAGCAGTCGGCCAGGGCGATCAACAAAATCAATTTCATTAGCAGCCAAAAGGTTTTTGGTGTGTTCAAGGTCTTTTACCTGCAATATTGCGGCCTCAAAGTGCATTCCACGCTCTGCCCTGAAACAGTCAATTCCGTAGAAGGCTTGCATGCCATCCGGGGTCAGCACGCTGACTTTAGCGCCGTTTACATCGAATGACATTCCAAAGGAATCCACGTCCATCTCACGCTGGTTCAGCAGGTCTTGAAAGAAATACTGAAAATCGGTGGGATTGACCTCCGACAGGATCACTTCTTTCAAGGCTAATGCTCCATTTTCATGGGTTTGCAGGGCGCTGCGATCAATTTTGGCTGGTGTGGTGACCTGACAGGTGAAAAATCCGCTATCGGGACTGCGCCTGTCTGCAGCAAATGCAAGTGCAAATGAGGTTTGTGACGCGTTTCCTTCCCTGTCACGGGATTCGCGGGAAAACCGAACTAATTCTCCAGCCGATATACCGTTTGATTTGAATAACCGGTGGTCAGCTTTTGCATCATTCGACTTCAGGACCATGTGGGAAAAGCCCTCAGCACCACGTCGGAATCGAAAGGCCTGATCATTTGCGATGAAAGCGTGACCTCTTTTTGCCCAGGCTTCGCAAGTTTCGCGCTGCGCAATGCCCAATGGTTCCAAAAACGTGCCATCCGCCAAGAAAATGCAGCAATTTTCGGTGCCAAATGGGTGGTGCCCGTCAGGTGCAACCGTAAACCCCAATAATTTATAGCGTTTGCGGGCCTGTTGGATATCTTCGACTGGCAGAACAAGGTGATCAAGAGATCTGGGAGAAGCTAAATCTGTCATGGGCCGTTCCTGCAACACACTTGAGGTTTGATCAAGCGTTAGCGGCGGATTTCAAAGCAATGGGCAGCATTTCTCGCACAAGTTTCAGATCCTGCTCGGTGCCTGCGGATATGCGAATACATCTGTTTTGAGGTTCAACAAAAGGCATGCGCACAAATACATCACGGGCAGCCAATTCTTCAACAACCCGTTTTGCAAAAGCTCCATCGCGTCCGCAATCAATCGTCACAAAATTGGTGGCTGACGGCAATGGCAGCAGTCCGTTGTCACGGGCGATTTCCTCAATTGCCGCTTTCGATTCTGAAACCTGATCTACCACAGCATTGAGCCAATCCTGGTCTTTCAACGCGGCCAGTGCACCAGCTTGGGCAATGCGGTTGACCCCAAAGTGGTTTCTCACTTTGTTAAAGGAGTCGACGAGTTCGTGATGACCAATCGCATAGGCTATGCGGGCTCCAGCCATGCCATAAGCTTTTGAAAATGTACGCGTTCTGATCACTCGCGTCTCGGAGATGTCGATCGGTGGAAGCGTATCCGCTGGTGCGAATTCGCAATAGGCTTCATCCAGGCACAACAGGCTGTTCTCAGGAAGTCCGCGTATAAATTGCTCAATCGTTTCAGCCCGATGAAAACTTCCCATGGGATTGTCGGGATTGGCGAAATATGCCAGCGGTGCTTGCTCGCCAACAATGGCGTCGAGCAACGCTACGGGGTCTTCATGGTCGCCATCATATGGAACGGTGACTAAACGGCCACCAAAACCCTGTACATGAAAGTTGAACGTGGGATAGGCGCCAAGAGACGTCACAACCGGAGTGCCCTGCTGCACCACCATGCGTGCCAGAAGGCCCAATATACCGTCAATGCCTTCACCGATCATGATGTTGCTCTGTTCAACCCCATAGTGTTTGGCCAATGCCTCTTTCAAATCATGATTTTCCGGATCTCCGTATTTCCAGCAGTCTGCGGCAGCTGCGGCCATGGCTTCAATAGCTTTGGGGGATGGTCCAAACACGCTTTCATTCGCACCGACCCTCGCCTTGAAATGGCCCCCACGGGAACGCTCCTGAGTTTCCGGACCAACAAAGGGCACTGTTGAAGGAAGAGAATTGACCAATGGTGTATATTTGGGCATCGCACTTTCTCTGCATTGAAACAATCCGCCCTTATCTTTCCGAATTATAGGGCAAGTCAATCGGTTTGCACGATTGTTATGCTGTAAAAATAGGCCTAAAGCTGGTCAATGACATCGGCAGAACCCAATTTGACACAAACACAGTCTGGCGTCGTTGAACCCGAGACCGGACTTCCCGCCGGTTCAGGTTGGAGACAACCAGCAGTGCTTCTCATGCTGATGGCAGGCGCGATGCAATTGTCCTTCGCTTCGTGGTCTGCGTTACAATATAATTTCGCCCATGAGATGATCAATTTCACGGGTAAAGAGATTGGCATTCAGCAATCCATCCGAGAAATTCCGGGCTTTCTGTCATTCGCAGCGGTGTTCTTTCTTTTCGCCATGCGAGAACAGACCTTCGCTATGGTATCGCTGGTTCTTTTGGGCCTCGGGACAGCGGCCACGGGGTATTTTCCTACGGCGTTGGGATTTTACATTACAACATTTATCGGCTCGGTTGGCTTCCACTATTATGAAACCATGCACCAGTCGCTGACGTTGCAATGGCTTTCCAAGAAGAATGCCGCAAAAATCATGGGGCGTATTCTGTCAGTTGGGAGTCTGGCACAGCTTGCGGCCTACGCGCTGATATTTATTGCAGGAAGTCTATATGATCTGAGTTACATGACCATGTTCATTGTCGCTGGCGGCGTTACGCTGGCAGCTGTAGCCTTCATGGTCTCGGCCTATCCGCAATATCCCGACAGCACGCCTCAAACGAAGTCGCTTATCATACGCAAACGCTACTGGCTTTATTACGCAATTACATTTCTTGCCGGGGCCAGACGTCAAATTTTCCTGGTTTTTGCCAGCTGGATGATGGTTGAACGCTTCGGTTATTCATTTTCGGACGTGGCAGCCCTGTTCTTTGTGAATGCTGCAATCATGATGGTATGCGCACCATTTCTAGGGCAATTGATCGGACTCATTGGTGACCGAAATGCCATGCTCCTGCAATATTCTGGCCTTGCCTTTGTATTTACAGCCTATGCTTTCGTGACTGTTCCTGAACTGGCCATTGCGCTCTACATTCTGGACCACGCATTCTTTGCCATGGAGATTGCAAAGAAAACCTATTTCCAGAAAATTGCGACACCGTCAGATATTGCCGGAACCACCGGTGTTGCCTTCACAATCAATCACATAGCAGCTGTCTTCATTCCGGTAGCCTTTGGCCTGTTGTGGTTGGTCAGTCCGGCAGCGGTGTTCCTTTGTGGAACAGCCATGGCAATCGGTTCGTTTTGCCTGTCGCTTCTGGTTCCGAGAAACCCGGCACCGGGCAATGAGGTATATTGGCAAACGAAAAATTTATGAGCGTGCGACAATAATCCTTTTATTGGTATAGCTGTGGCCACAATTTGGTTCTATGTTAGTTGCAGACCGCAGGAGCAAGCTAGATGCACCCATCACCGCATTCGATGCTATTGTCGCCGCTGAAAGCTTGGACCGGGCTTTTGGTATGCGTAATGGTGCTCGCAGGCTGTCAATCGACACAGCAAAGCTCGGTTTCGGTGGACTATTACAAGATCTCGGGAGATTCTACTGCAGCTCTTGATTCAGAAATTCGCAAAAAAGGGCCCAAATTGAACGGTGGACTTCATGCAATAGCCATTGCCCGCATCAAGATGTTCCCCAATATCAGCTACAAAAGAACCAACAAGGGCTGTGAAATTGCAGACGCCAAGGTGGCGGTGGACGCCAAAGTCACTTTGCCAAAATGGACAGGACGCGAGACCGCATCAGGCGAAATGGGCGAAGCATGGGACAATATCGACAGATATACACGTTTGCATGAGGCCACACATGTGAACATTGCGTTCAGTTATGCGCGCAAAATCGAAAAATCAGTACTCGCACTCAAACCAGTGGCCAATTGTGGCGACATGCGCGCCATCACAAAGCGAATCGTAGACAATCATCTGCAGGACCACGACAAGGCACAGAAGCAATTCGATGCCGATGAACAGGCGAGATTTAGCATGTTGGCCAAACGAGAGCCTAAAAACTGAGCCAATTTTGTCTGCTCACAAACATTTTTATACATTTGCGCACTTAATGCCCTTTTCACAGACCTGATGTGTGTTAGCTTTCACAATCTGCAAGTCGTTAGTAGGCATGGCTGGAATCTTGGGTAGAAACATCTACATCGCTATAGTTGCAATCCTGTTTTTTGGATTTGCTAGTCCGGTTTATGCTCAAAAGAGCTCGCTTAAATTGAGCGAACAGACCAAGCATTATTCCATCAAGGGGAAAACCGCCCCACAATTTGCAGCTTCCATGAGTCGCCGAGGCCCCTACTCCCGTCAACATGGCCGCAGAGCCTGGGCTACCGCCACACGTGACATGACCTACCAGTTGTTTCACAGGAAATCGAAAGGCACTTGCCGCGTCAAAGCGGTCAGAGTGAAGCTGAAAACAACTTATGTCTTGCCGAAACTTGCGAGTAAAAGGGGCGTTTCCAACCAGCAATTGAAAAAGTGGAACCGCATGTACGGTTTGCTAAAAAAGCATGAGCGCACCCACGGTGAATTTTACAAGCAATTTGGTCGAAAGGTATACACTTCATTGCGAAAGATGAAGCCAGCCAGAACATGCCGCCAACTGGATCGCAATGCCGCCGCTATTGTAGCTCGACTTGGTGCTGAGGATAAACGACGTAATGTGAAGTTTGACCGTCGGGATCGACGTAACTACCGCTCTATGGAGCGGCTCTATAGCGGCGCCTGAATTTACCTGGTATTATTGAACCAAAACGATCCCGCAGTCAGACGCCGAGTTTCTTCTGCAGGCTGGTGGAGGACGTTGTATATTGAAAAACAATACGCTTATCAGGAGCTATATGTCGCTTGGCTGCCTGCGCCATTAATGCCGCTTCGTGGAATCCAGACAGGATGAGTTTCAGCTTTCCTGGGTAGGTGTTGATGTCACCAATTGCGAATATGCCCGGTTCGCTGGTTGCAAACTTTTCTGTGTCGACCGGCAAAAGGTTTTCATGAAGGTTGCTCCCCCAATCTGCAATGGGGCCAAGTTTCATTGTCAGGCCGAAGAACGGTAATACGCGGGTACAATCAATCTCGCGGATTTCACCGTCCTTGTTCTTTACGGAAGCCGAGGTGACCATGCCGTTTTCACCGTTGAGCCCGGTGACCTGCCCTAGTTCAAGTGTAATTTTACCTTCTTCCACCAATGCCTTCATTTTATTGACACTATCTGGAGCTCCCCTGAAGGAATCGCGGCGATGCAGCAGGGTCAGGGACTTGGCAATTGGCTGCAGGTTCAACGTCCAGTCCAGAGCTGAATCACCACCGCCGACAATCAATATGTCATGATCACGGAATTCTTCCATGCGGCGCACGGAATAGAAAACAGAATGGCCTTCATACTCCTCAATTCCGGGCACAGGAGGTCGCTTTGGCTGGAATGAACCACCACCAGCAGCAATGACAATGACTTTGGCTGCAAGTTTTTCATCTTCATCGGTGGTTACGACAAAACTGCCATCATCACGTTTTTCCAACCCGGTCACCATGCGATTGAAGTGGAAAACCGGGTCAAACGGAGCGATTTGTTCCATCAACTTATCGGTTAGCCCCTGACCGGAGATCTCTGGCCAGGCCGGAATGTCATAAATCGGCTTTTCAGGGTATAATTCAGCACATTGACCACCGGGACGGTCCAGAATGTCGATCAGGTGGCACTTCAGGTCCAGCAAACCAAGTTCAAATACGGCAAAGAGGCCAACCGGCCCCGCTCCGATGATGATGACATCGGTTTCTACTGGGGAGGATTGTTCGGGCATTTGGCGACTCTGTGAGGCTGGATGACGTTTAACGTTTAGATGATGCAGCGACTGCTCCAAAACAAGGAAGATTATTCTGCACCGCGCCAGCTTGTGAAAAAATTATATTAAAGGGAACGGCATCAATGTCTAAGCTTGGCGTTCGGGCACCCTTACAATCAATCCGTCCAGTTCGTCAGTGACCTTGATCTGGCAGGACAGACGTGATCCAAGCTGTATATCATAGGCGAAATCCAGCATGTCTTCTTCCATGGCTTCTGCTTCGCCAGTCTTGGCAACCCATGCATCGTCGACATAAACATGGCACGTGGCGCAAGCACACGCGCCACCGCACTCAGCCTCTATGCCGGGAACTGCATTTTTGATTGCGTTTTCCATAACAGTGGAGCCATTTTCTGCTTCCACCTCGAAATTCGTACCGTCATGGGCAATATAGGTTATTTTTGCCATTGAAATCCAAAACCTGATTAATTCTATAGGCGGATTTAGCGGTCCTTGACGCAGAGTCAAGACAGGCTCTGCATCGAAGCCTGCAATGGCCACCAATAATCAGGAATAGTCGTTCAACAGGGACTCAATGTAGCTGTTGGCATCCTCTATAGCTATGCGCAGACCGGAAATGTCACATTTTCTGGACGAAGCCATTTCAACGGCTTTTGCTTGTTCCGCAACTTTCCAGGCGCCAATGCCGCGGGCCGATCCCACAACCGTATGGGCGGCAAAACGACGCTCATCTGCGGTGGTCGCATTCGCCAGTCTGTCGAGATAGAGTGTGGACTGGCTGTGAAACAGCCTCAATATCTCATTTTCCAGAGATCGGTCACCCAATGATTGCCGGGACAGATGAACCAGGTCTACCGGATTATCAGCGCTGGCGCATTTTGGAATGGATTGACTCTGGTATTGACTAAGATCCCCGGCAGATTGGTCATCAAACTGCGAAAGCTTGGCCATGCTGTGTTGCGATTTACCCATTTTGGCTCTCCAATTCACCACGACTTCGAAAATGAAGCCTTGAAAAAGATTGCAACTAAAATGTTTAAAGCCCGTTAAGGGTATTTTATTGTGGCATATAAC
>JBPCWM010000278.1:0-10967 GCA_051009515.1 Rhizobiaceae bacterium
GAAATTTCAGAGACCTTGCATCCTTTGGCCTTTGCTACGGCGTTCAAATTCTCGGTTGGTGATGCGTCAATGTTGATCGTGCCTGCCGGATAGCCCGGTCCCAATGCAATTTTGTCCATATAGACATCGGGCGCATAGAGCAGTTTACCACGCTCAGCAATGGCAATCACCGCCAGGGAATTTGGCTGGTTCTTGGCGCAAATGGTCGTTCCCTCCAGCGGATCGAGGGCTATGTCCACTTCCGGCCCGCCGTAACCCACTTCCTCACCAATATAGAGCATGGGAGCTTCGTCACGCTCCCCTTCCCCGATGACAATGCGACCACTGATTGGTAGATTGTTCAGCTCCGTGCGCATCGCATCCACTGCGACCTGATCAGCCTTCTTTTCATCTCCCTGCCCGCGTTCGCGCGCCGCAGCCACTGCAGCTGCTTCCACCACGCGGGCCATTTCCATGGTCAACATGCGGTCAAGATGTCCGGCTTGTTCTTTTGAAGCTATGGCCATATTGGCAATCTCCGAATCGAGTGGGGGCTGAACTTTACATTTTGCACAGCTTGGACTGTTCACCCAAGGGTTTCTATTCTGATCATTTGCGCATCCCCAATCAATCGCCCATCACTTTCAACACCGGCCAACGCATTTCGAATGGCCAGTTCGGTGGTTTCATGGGTCACAAGTATGATGGGTGCGGGGCCACCGGCAGTCGCGTTTTTGGCTCGTCTTTGAACAATACTCTCAAGCGAAATGTCCTGTTCAGCCATGCGGGTGGCAATGGCGGCCATTGTGCCTGGCTTGTCGACCACTGTCAGACGAATGAAATATCCGCCTTCATGACTCCGCATGGGCGCACGTTCATGGGGGATCAATGTCTGGGCGGGTTGGCCGAGTGCAGGTCCGTGCTGATAGCCGGGGCGGGATTTTGCAATATCACAAATGTCACCGGCAACCGCAGAAGCAGTTGCATCCCCGCCTGCTCCCGGGCCGGACATCATAAGGCTACCCACGGTATCGGCTTCAACGGATACCGCATTGGTAACGCCACCAATTTCGGCAATGGCCGACTGCAGTGGTACCATGGCCGGATGTACGCGGCTCTCAACGCCGTCCGGCGTGCGGGTGGCAATACCCAACAATTTGATGCGATAGCCCAGATCATGAGCCGCTTCAATGTCTTCGATAGTGATCCTGGTAATACCTTCCAGATAGATCGCATCGGGCGCAATGGCTGTGCCAAAGGCCAGGCTGGTGAGGATAGCCAGCTTGTGAGCCGTGTCATTGCCCTCAATGTCAAATGTTGGGTCGGCTTCTGCAAATCCAAGATCCTGCGCATCCTTGAGGCATTCTTCAAACGACAATCCATCCTGCTCCATCCGGGTCAGAATGTAATTGCAGGTGCCGTTCAAGATGCCGGATATACGTGACACTTTGTTAGCAGTTAGCGATTCACGCATGACCTTGATGATCGGAATTCCGCCAGCAACGGCGGCTTCGTAATTGAGCAGGACTCCATTATCTTCCGCAATAGCGGCCAGTTCAACGCCGTGTTTGGCCAACAGGGCCTTGTTGGCGGTGACCACATGTTTGCCTGCCTGTAATGCCGATTTAACCGTTCCATAAGCGGGTTCATCTTCACCGCCCATGAGTTCGACAAACACGTCGATATCCTCATGAGTAGCCAGAGTGAGCGGATCATCGAACCAGGCCAGGCCGTCAAGTGAAATTCCCCTGTCCTTTGAGCGGGACCTTGCATTGATGCCGGTCACTGAGATGGGACGACCACAGCGATCTGCCAGCATGTCTTTCTTGTCGTGCAGCAAGCGCAACAGTGCAGCACCTACGGTGCCAATTCCAGCAATGCCTAAGCGAAGGGGAGTACTCATGGGTGACGTTTTCAATGGGTGTTTTCCAATGAGAGGTTGATTGCCCCGATTCATACCATTTTGCAACGGGCTGAGGCAGGATTAGCTGTGCGCATGAACAGGTGGGCACTATTGAGTTGAGGATTCACCTTCAATTTTCTTGCGCATGGCTTCTTCGCGTTCTTTTGCAAGGCGCTGTAGTTCGGAGATTTCGCGGGTATACTGGCTTTCGCTGTTGGCTGCAGCCTGTTGTCGCCCCCGTTGAGCGTCCTGCTCAAGAGCGTTTTGCATCTCCAGCCTTTCCTGCTCAGTCAATTGACGTGTCTGGGCTACGGGAGCTAGTCCAATTGCCGGAAACTGGCCGGATTGTTGCGCAGTTCCAACCGGCTGATCGGTGGCAGGCGACAACAGTTCATCGGTTGAGCTGGTCACACAACCAGTCAACAATAGAGAGCAAGTCAAAAAAAACGCCATGCGTGCGGACATAGCCCAGTCATAGTCCGCGATTGTGATTTGGCAATGATTTTGTTTGCTGAGGTTTTTGTTTGGTGTGACTTTTATGGTCCTACAATGATTGGACCGGGTGATCAGGGACCACCCGGTTTGAAGCTTCAACCAGTGTTCAGGGCTTTGTCGAGATCTGCAATCAGATCATCCACATCCTCGATACCGACGGAAATGCGCACCACGTCTTCACCGGCGCCAGCAGCTTCTTGCTGTTCGGCTGACAATTGGCGATGGGTGGTTGAGGCCGGATGGATCATCAGAGAACGTGTGTCACCCAAATTGGCCAGATGTGAGAAAATCTCCACATTGGACACAAGTTCCACTCCCGCATTGTATCCGCCTTTAACACCGAATGTGAACACCGAGCCGGCCCCTTTGGGCATATATCTTTGCTGCAAATCGTGGTGTGGATCATCTTCCAGTCCGGCATAGGAGACCCACTCGACCTTGTCATGGGCCTTAAGAAACTTCGCTACAGCCAGTGCATTGTCGCTATGACGCTGCATACGCAATGGCAGGGTTTCTATTCCGGTGATGATCTGAAAGGCGTTGAAGGGTGAAATAGCAGGCCCCAGATCGCGCAGTCCCAGAACACGACAGGCGATCGCAAATGCAAAATTGCCAAACGTCTCTGCAAGAACCATGTCGTTATATTCTGGCCGTGGCTCTGTCAGGATCGGGAAGCGGTCATCTTTGGTCCAGTCAAATGTGCCGCCATCAACAATTGCACCACCCATGGAATTCCCGTGTCCGCCAAGGAACTTTGTAAGCGAGTGCACAACAATATCGGCACCGTGTTCAATTGGACGGCATAGATAAGGTGTGGCCATCGTATTGTCGACAATCAGAGGGATGTGGTGCTTGCGGGCAACTTCAGCAATCCCGTTGATGTCCATGATAACACCGCCGGGATTTGCAAGGCTTTCAATGAAAATGGCCTTGGTCTTGTCTGTGATCTGCTTTTCGAAATCTTCAGGGTCCTGCCCGTCAGCCCATTTTACATGCCAATCGAACGATTTAAAACTGTGACCGAACTGATTTATCGAACCACCATAGAGTTTCTTGGCCGCGATAAATTCGTCGCCGGGCTGCATCAGTGAGTGCATCACCAGCAGTTGCGCCGAGTGCCCCGATGCAACCGCCAGCGCAGCAGTTCCGCCTTCCAGGGCTGCAACGCGCTCTTCCAGAACAGCCGTCGTAGGATTAGTGATGCGGGTATAGATATTGCCGAATGCCTGCAGGCCGAACAGGGAAGCCGCATGATCCACATCGTCAAAAACGAAAGCCGTGGTCTGATAGATCGGAGTGGCGCGAGCGCCTGTCGCAGGGTCAGGTTGTGCTCCTGCATGAATGGCAAGCGTATCAAATCCGGGTTCACGGTTACTCATGGCAAAACTCCAATTGTCCATAACATATTCAAAAGAGCCTTATCGGGTGTTCTGCCCCTCGCGTCAAAGGAGCAAATTTCTTTCATTGGCCCTGTTAAAGCAAAAAATTGCAAGTCTGGCTGCTAAATCAATCAATTAACCCTGCTATCCAAAAGTCACCAAACGCTCCAGCAACAAGCTGAAAACTGTTCATTGACCAGGTCACGGACAAAGAAGCAGCTTTTTTCGCACCCGCTGATACCTCTCCGGTCGGCAACTGTCATGCCCAGAACTTGAAACTCAGGACTTGCAAGAGCCAGCAATATGGCCACCGCATCATCCTGATCGGGATCAGTATCAATGATGATTTTTCCGGAGTTGACGGTCAGATCAAACACCGGACTCCCCAATTGTGAAATGTTGGTAACCGGGCTTCAGCTTGGGTTTTTTGCTGGAGATCGTGCGCCGGTTATAGCCGCACCAGGCAATTTCGCCACACAGACGGGCATATTCAATCTTCGGGCATCTGTTCTGCACCACGCTGATCCCGGCTTTTTCAAGCCTTGCAGCAACGTCTTCATTGCTGATTCCTAGTTGCATCCACACAACCTTGGGCAAATGCTGCATTGCCAGCACTTGATCGGCGAATTCGGCCAGAAATTCCGGTTTGCGAAAATAGTCAACCATGTCCACCGGCCCGGGGAGGTCGGCCAGGCTGGCAAAAGTTGACAATCCGGCAATCTCCTTGCCGCCATACCCCGGATTTATGGGAAGAACCTGATAATTCTTCGCATCCATATAGGTGGTCACAAAATATGAAGGGCGCACCTTGTTGGCACTGGCCCCGACGATGGCAATTGATCTGACGGATGACAGAATTTCGCGTATATGAGCATCGGAATACCGGTTGCGATCATTCATCGAACCAGCCCGGTTCCCGCTCTTCCAGAAATGCACCAATCCCCTCTTCGGCGTCGCGTGCAAGCATGTTTTCGGTCATTACTCCGGCTGCATAGGCATAGGCCTGTGCCAGGTCCAGATCAATCTGGCGATAAAACGCCTGTTTGCCGATTTTCAAGGTGTAAGACGACTTTTTAGCGATATTGCGGGCATATTGCAGGGTAATCTTCTCAAGATACTCAACCGGCACAACGCGGTTGATCAATCCGATTTCGCGCGCATGGCTTGGTGTAATCGCTTCTCCGGTCAACAGCATTTCCATGGCATGTTTGCGCAATACGTTGCGTGAAAGTGCAACCATGGGAGTTGAACAGAACAGGCCGATGTGAACGCCCGGCGTGCAAAAACTTGCATCTTCCGATGCAATCGCCAGATCGCAGGAGGCTACCAGTTGACACCCGGCAGCGGTGGCCAGACCGTTAACTTCTGCAATAACCGGTTTGGGATGGTTGACGATCGCCTGCATGACCGTTGAACATTGCTCCATGAGAGACTGGAAATAGCTGCGTCCACGGTCGGCCTCTTTCCGATGGGGTGTCAGCTCTTTCAGATCATGGCCGGCGCAGAATAAATGTCCGTTGGCCGCCAGAATGATCACCCGCACATCGCTGTCTTCAGCGCTGTATTGAAGGGCTTCGGTCAGGGCCTCAAGCATCGCTTCGCTTAACGTATTGGCTGGTGGATTGTTGAGGACCAGGCGCAGCACACCTCCCTCCATCCTCTGCTGTACCAAAACGTCACTGCCAAGCTCATCAGAAGTCTTGATGTTGAGAATTTCAGCCATGAGCAAACATCCAATTTAATTTATTGCCCCTTCGATAGAATGTTGCAAAACTTGGCGCAACAGCTGGCGGGAATCTTTAAGCAATGGATGGCAAGGTACGACTGGAAAAGGATGGGCGGATTGGCCGCATAATCCTCAACAGGCCGGACGTTCTAAATGCGATTGATGATGATGTCCCTGCCCTGCTCGCCAGAAGGGTCGAAGAGGCCAATGCCGATGCAGAAATTCACGTCATCGTACTGAGTGGTGCGGGCCGCGCTTTTTGCGCAGGCTATGACCTGAGTTATTACGCATCGGCAGCGGACGGCAAAGGAGCCGAACTGACCCAATCCATGCCATGGGATCCGATGAAGGATTATGACTTCATGCACCGCAACACCCAATTTTTCATGTCGCTGTGGCATTCCCACAAGCCGGTCATTGCGAAGGTTCAAGGATATGCTGCTGCAGGTGGCTCGGATATTGCTCTTTGCTGCGACATGATCGTCATGGCCGACAATGCGGAAATCGGTTACATGCCCGCTGTCCGACAACGGCCATGTGGACCTATCGGCTTGGGGCAGAGCAGGCAAAACGCATGTTGTTCACCGGCGACAGAATTGATGGTCGGGAAGCTGAACGGATCGGGCTTGTGCTTAAATCCGTTCCAGCCGAACAGCTTGACGCGGAAGTGGACAGGCTGGCCCACCGCGTTGCGTCCGTACCGACCAATCAATTGATGATGCAAAAAATGGTCATCAATCAGGCAATAGAGGCCATGGGTCTGCTGAACACCCAAAAACTGGCCACACTACTTGATGGCATCACCCGCCACTCACCAGAAGGAATGAATTTCAAGGTCCGCTCACAGGAACGCGGCTGGAAAGAAACCGTGCGCGAGCGGGACTCCGGTACATTCGACTGGACCAAAAACCGCCCTATCAATCCAAAGGCCTAGATATGTCGCCATTGCAACCCGTGCTCAGTGCGAGCGAACTCAACGATTTCATCGACGAAGTCTATCCGCAAATTATGGACCAGTTCCCCGGTCACAAAGTGCTGGTCGTAGAACCGGGACATGTGGTCGTGCGCATGGATACCGATGAAAGTCACCTGAGAGCAGGAGGCACTGTATCCGGCCCCACCCTCTTTGCGCTGGCCGATATGGGAGGCTATGCCTGTGTGCTCTCTCATGTGGGGCGCGAAGCACTGGCGGTGACCACCAATCTCAATATCAATTTCATGCGCAAGGCCGGTCCCGGACCGCTGGAAGCCCATTGTAACATACAAAAACTGGGCAAACGGCTGATGGTCTTTGACGCGGCTATCCGCGAAGCCAACAATACAAACATCATAGCCCACGCCACCGGAACCTACGCCATTCCACCAAGATAAGAGATGGACAAAGAGCGCGGCAGGACGCAATCCAAAATTGACTGCCCGGTTCGCGCACTGGTGAGAAGCAATACCCACAATCCCAAATCTGCTCCGACCAGACATGACCCATGATGCATGGCAGGAAATTGGGAATGGTGACTATGAATTCAGCGCAAATTTCAGGCTTATGGAGAGGGGCAATTTCTAAGCCCACTTATCCAGTTTCCTTCGATTTGGAAGGGATTAGTGCGCCATAAAGAAAAACCGGAACCAAACAAAAATCTCATATTAACGACCAGCGGTTGTGGCCGAAAAAAAAGCAACTCCTTGCCAGATTTACATTCTTAAAGTATAATAAAAATTCGACACAACTGTGAGGGCAACGTGTCTGATCTTGGGCTTGCAAAGGCAACCACTGAATCAACCGAACCCGGGCCGTTCGCCTGGATCGGATTTCTTTTGATATTTCTGACGTTTCTCGCTCCATCGATCACACTGGGCGTCATTAAAAGTGGCAAACTCGGCGGTCAATTTGGCGAGTGGTTCCGCACCGTCTTGCAATTTGTGGCAGCGTTCTCTGACCAGAGGTTCGAATGGCTGGTTCAATATTGGCAGGTCATACCAACGGTTTTTACAGGGTGGTTGATCGCAAAAACCGGATTCCGGCGCACATCAATTATTGCGACAATATTTATTGTTATTGTTGTACTGTGCATAACGTCTTTTCAGATATACGATCTGAAAACTGCGACGGCCAATACCATTAATTCACTGGCATTGAAAATTAGTAGTGTTGATCTGGATATCACCAAGTCAACTAATCTGATTAACAGTCTTATTTCCCAAATTGAAACCGTGCACACCATATTAATCGCTTGGCTTGCTCTTGCTCTGGGATTGAAAGCCCCGAAACAAAACAAAAGAAAGGCTTAGAAATGTTTCAAATTCCCACATTAAAAGCTGTTACATTCATGGCTTCGGCTTTGCTTTTGGCTATTGTTAGCGAGTCTCAAGCATCAGATGTCGAACTGGAGATTACGCCAGTTTGGCCAGGAGATGACCAAAAAGCCGGTGTCCAAATCGCCCCAATTGTTGAGCCACATAAGCTCTTGAAATCGGTAGATGGCGCGAATGCGCCAGCCACATTCGAATACGGGCCACCACCTGCCGGGGAATACGGCACATGGACAATGGTGACTCATCCGTTGATTGCAGGTCTCACAGATATTCGGCTTCAGTTCAAATCGAAACTGGACAACAACGAACGTATTCATCCCACGATAGTGTTGTCACTACCGCTTCGGACTCGAACCTATCCAATTCCGGTGAGATTGTTCACATCACCCCCGCTCTCCAATGTACTGAACCACTACAAACGCGCTCCAACCACAAAAGTAGACCAACGCCTGGACGCATATCTGGCGGCAGAACATACAATCTCCCATGTTGTGGGCGATGGCGACGTGAACCAGCTTGTTTTCAGTGCCAACCTGGTTCGAGTTGCTACCGTCTATGCTGAATCGGTAAGTTGGCTTGTTGGACATACAGAGTTTTTTGGTCTTCCCAGAAATCTGAAAGAACGGATGGAGTTGTTGGAATTTCTGCAGGTCAAGTTGGAAACAGAACAAAGTCTGCGCAGCCAGGCAAATTTCGCCCGCTACAAGAAAGCAATTGCAGCGCTTGATTCTGCACCCAATCAACTGGTTCGGCGGCTTTGGGTTTATTCTCTTAAAGCTTCCGCATTTTGCCAGAATCGGTTTCCAATCGCTCGGGCACTGCACCAGGAAATGGTTCGCATGCCAGACATACAATACAACAAGCTGGTTGAAGACATTAAAATATCACGTGCTTCAGCCCTCGAAGTAGCGATTGGGTGCTTTCGACAGCTAGTCTCCAGAGACGGCGACACTCAATATATTATGGACAAGATTGTGGCCGAGGACTTTGGTGGTGACTCCGCCCGCACAGTCTACGAGTATTTGTGGGAAGCCAGTTTGAAAGAATTTTCAGCGCGCGGATACGCGGTCCAGCTCGATGGCTCCGGCGTGCCTTGCTCCCAGTCCGGGCTGGAACCTAAATTGGCAAAACTCTGTTCTGACTTCAATTATCTAAAACAGATTGACGACGCAATTGATTGGGAGAAAACATCATGACAGACAAGCTATCAAGACTTCTTGTCCTCCTGGTAGCTTTTGCTGCCGTGACCATAGTGCACGTCCAAAATGCAGGTGCTCATCCAGGAGCCAAAGACGGACGAAACTGCCATTTTAGCGAATCCCAAGGCTATCACTGTCACTAAAGATCGGGAGGCTGCAACCTGAACCAGATGAGTTCAAGAGGTGGGCAGTTGGATTCAACACGCTGACCGCCGCGTGAAACCATAGATATTGTGCACCCCGGGACAAGAGTACTGCCCCGGGGTGCAATTTGTTTAAGGGGCGCGAACCAGCTCAACCCTGCGGTTCAGTGCTCGACCTTCTTCAGTCTCATTGCTGGCTACTGGTGCCAGGAAGCTCGCTCCTGCAGCAAATAAACGTGCGGCCTCCACTCCATGGGTCGCAACCAGGGCCTTCACCACAGCATCTGCCCGTTGCTTGGACAATGTGAGATTGACGTCATAGGACCCCACATCGTCAGTATGGCCAACCACAGCTACTTTCAGATCGGGATTATTCTTCATGACTTCCGCAATGGCTGTCAGGGTCTTCTCGGAGTCTGTCAGAAGGGCTGCTGATCCCGTTTCAAACTGCACACCGTAAAGTGCTACGCGACCATCAACCGTTATCCGAAGATTGATTTCCTTGGCAGATTCCTCAGCAAGTTTACTTGGCTCTGATGAAGAAGCAAAATTCACGAGCTCGATTTCACCTGGGCGCCAAGTCTGATCAAACCATGACTCCAATGGGCCATACAATCTAAAAATCGTATTCCAGCCTTTTCCGGGAATGGTCTGAACCCAGTTGCTTTCCTTGCCCTCGGGTGCCACCGGCCCAAAGTAAATGTCATAGGATCCGTCCTCGTTTTGCACGACTCCACTGTCATTGCTTCCAATGGCAGGGAAACGGGCATCTGTTTGCAGCATGGAGCGGGTCTGGTTGTCGTAGAGCGTAAACGACCAGAAGTCCTTGGCTGGAACGTCTTTTGGCACATTGACCTTGTAGGTTTTTGAGCCGTCAAGCGGATTCCCATCAGCATCAAGATAGGTGAAGGCATATTGCGAGCCTTTGCCGACCTTTTTCAGTGCCATGGCAGGCGTGATCCCAGTCGCATAAAAGTGGAAAGCTGCTCGAATGTCGTGCACAGTCACACCATCGAGTTCCCAGGTATATGCGCCACCGGGGAATGCGGTTAGCCAATTGCTTTCACCCGGATACCAGTAGAAGCGTTCATCGCGCGGCTTTGAAATAACTGTTTTCACAGTAACCGAACCGGCGCTGGCGGCGGCCTTCAGTATGGCCTTCATACGTTCATCCGGCGCAAAGGGTTTCCCCTTTACAATTCCGATTGCAGCCAGATGTCCAAGCAGTTCAGGTCTTTCACCCAACAGAGGCTCGGCCTGAACAACTTCGTTGATCTCGTCAAAGATCTTCTCATCCATGCGATGGATCGTGTTGAACTCCTTGCCCGAAGCTTCAACAAAGCTCATCTGGGGCGGATTGTCCTTCTTTGAAAGCGGATAGATTTTGAACAGGTTTTTGGTATTGTTGATGGCATCATCAGTCGATCCATCTTTCTGGTATCCGCGCCAGATCACCCAGTTGCCATAAGTATTGGTGCGCGCAACGTGATAACCTTCCGGCACCTCCCCGTCATAACCAGGTGGCAGGACAAGAAATTTCCCACCCTTGCCTTCGTCCGGGCCGAGATTACCGAAGTCAATGACATAGCGGAACCAGTGGTCGTTGATAAATCCAAGTACGTTAGGTGGAGTTTCAATGACCATCGGCTCATCACCAAGGTCCAACCAGGAGAACATGTAAACACTGGTGGTATTGGCGGTCAGAAACAGAGATTTAGAATCCATCAGTTCCTGGAACAAGACGACAGTCTCGTTTGCGGGACCAAAGTCTAGGATGCCCTTTCGAATTGCACCCATGGACGCAATCTTCGTGCCATCCAGAAAGGTCTGGTA
>JBPCWM010000279.1:0-18159 GCA_051009515.1 Rhizobiaceae bacterium
AGCCGGAAGAAAATCAGCCATACGATCAGTGCGTATCCACCAATAATTATGAGCATTTTATTTCCTTTCCAAGCTGCGGGTTTGTCCTTTTGAAGAGTACTCGGTCACCTTAGTTTGATGCCAGAAAAACTGGCAGCGTTAAAATTGTCAAGTTTCAGGTATGAACCAAAGCAGTGCCGTATAGACACGCTGCTGTTTCACTATTAACACTTCGTCTGGCATAGGCGTCTTGATGCGTTTGGTTTCAAATGTCGTCCAGCGGAGCATTGGAGTTTCGAAAACTCGGGCATAGCGGAAAACTGCATATCCAGAATCGAATTCCGGGTCGGTCCGACAGAAACCAATTCCAGCGGACTAATGCTGTTGGTCAAGGTAGCATTCACGATATTGACGGCATTTTCCAAAGGCGGCACTTTGCCATCAGCACCCGGCTACCGGTCGCCACGCCGAACCGCCTCATAAACTTTTCATGATCTTCACCCTCAGAATCCATGCAACCCGTGTCGATCTAAATTCGGTCGAGATTGCAACTGTCGATATCCTGCAATGCGGCCGCAAGGAAGCCAAGACCTTCTACTTTTCCCTGCGAAGATCAATATTTTTTAGAACGCCAGTGTAATGATCAGTTTCGCCAGTAAACCGAGAAAGCGCATGTTGCTAGACAAAACCTCTGTCACCAAATCAACGCGGTGTGATTCGTGAACCGGCGGATGCACATGTCTCCTTAAGCGTCATTGCATGGAAGGTTGCACGGCTGTATTCGACAACCCATGAAACCGCATAAACACCAGCAGCCAACTGCCAGCGCAGGAGGGAGAGATTTGGGTGTTTGGCAGATTCGATAACGAAATTTCCCCACCGGTGAGCATAGGATTCGAAACGCGAGTGCTTGCTGAAGAAATAGTTCTCTGCCACAGTCGCAAGTGAATTTTGTGTGTTAATCCTCACGGGCAAGCTAAACTTATAAGCATTGATGCCGAGTTTTTTGCAACAATTGGATCACGGCCAATTAGATATATGAATCGGATTCTGCCTTCGCACACCATACTCCTAAACGATTATTGACTTTTCACTTCGCTCTTCTCGATTTTTTGACACTCCAACTCTGTTGACTTGCATGCTGAATTGCATTTCTACACTTTTCGCGTACGAGCATTCGAGCACCTCAAGGCACCATGAAACCATTTCTGATCTTGCAGCTTCGACCGGAAACAGAAGCGTCCGATGGTGAATACGATGCCATTCTTGAAAAGGGTGGCCTTACAGCGGACGATACCGTGCGGATTCGCCTGGATCGGGATGTCATTCCTGTCGATCTGAAGCTTGACAACTATTCGGCCGTAATCGTAGGTGGTGGGCCGGGCTGTGTCAGTGATGCCGAGAATAATAAGTCTGAAACTGAAAAACGCATCGAATCCTCCATTTTCAGTCTCATGCCAGCCATCGTAGAAAGCGATTTTCCCTATATGGGGTGTTGTTACGGTCTGGGCATACTTGCCCATCATTTGAAGGCGCCGGTCAACAAGCAACGCTACGGCGAAGAAGTCGGGGCGGTCGAATGTCTAATGACAGATGAGGCACACAAGGATCCGCTACTCCATGGTTTGCCAGACAGTTTCATGGCGTTCGTGGGCCACAAGGAAGCCGTGCAGAACTTGCCGGAGAATTGCGCACATCTGCTGTCATCGGCCCCCTGCCCTTTCCAGATGATACGTTACAAATCCAATGTCTATGCAACCCAGTTTCATCCCGAAGCAGACAGTCAGGTTTTTGAATCCCGCATCAATATTTACAAAGACAGGGGATACTTTGCCCCCGAAAGCGCCGAGCGCCTGATTGATTTTTGTCATGAACAGGATGTGTCCATTCCCGGAATAATCCTGAAAAACTTTGTAGCAGCCTACAGATAATTGCCTCAATCTGCAAAATCGGATCTCTATCTGCGATCTGGCCCGATCAAATCGCCTGGTTGAGGTGAAGCCTTCTTAAATAAAGTTAAAGTGACCCGTTGAGATACAACTGTGTCCATATGTCCCTTGACCCGAATCAGAACTTTGGCGAAGAGCTTTTGGCAGGTAAGGCAGTCTTGATTTGGGAACGTTTACAATGTCAGCACTATCATTCAACAAATCCGAGCCAGCAGCGGTGAGGCACCGCGCGATGATGGCCCTTCGGGCAGCCATGATTTTGGCCCTGGCAACTGCCGCTGTGCCTGCCCATTCCACTGAATTGCAGTTCCTTGGTAATATGTCGGGACAATGGTCCGGCTCGGGCAAGGCCTATCTGAAAAACCTCGGCAATGTTTCAGCGTCCTGCGACATGAAGGCCGATGGCGCAGAATCCGAGATGAGTCTGACCGGGAAATGTGGTGTGTTGTTTTTTTCCATCGGTCTTGGCCTGCAACTGAAGAATGAGGGGGAAAACCAATTCACCGGCCTCTATACCGGTTCCAGAACCGGCCCGGCAAAGCTGGAAGGTGTGCTGGAAGGCAACCGGTTGGAAATGGACATCACCTGGAACGGCGAAGTCAATGGAGACCGCGACGCAAAGATGGTGCTGGAAAGAACAGGGGCCGACTCCTTCACACAGACGGTAACCGATATGGTACGGGGTGAAGAAAAGACCACATCGCAGTTCGTATTCCTTCGCATGTAACGACGTTGACCTACGGTTGGTCCTCAAGCCTCAATCAACTGCTCATGATTACCCAAAGACCGACAATGCCTAAGATCGTCACAAGAAATAGAGTGGGGCTTGGATTACCCCGCGTCGCATGCGCCGTCTTGGCAAAACTCGACCACCTCTTCCCCATTTAATCACTGGACTAATCTTGCATATGTATCAGGTGCGGCTGATATCTGGTCGATCTCAAAGTCGGCAATTTTTCTGGCTCATTGTTCAAACCTGCTGTAGCATTTGATTTGTTTGTCAATTGAAATCGGGTTTGGGACATCATGACTTATAGGGTGATATTCGCTTCGTTGATACTAACGCTGGCGTCTTCATTGCCGGCCGATGCTGCGCGCAAGAATGTGAAGGCAACTGCGGCCGATCATGCACAACTGAAAAAGTTGCTCCGCCCTCACAGATATTATGGTGGCGGCATTCCTTATGGCGTGCGTGCCGCTGCGGGCGACGTGAACATGCCGGTGGTTGACAGACGAGTTCCCGGTCAAATGTCGGCCCAGTGTAGTTTCAAAACCGCTCGCGGCAAAAAGACACTGATATGTCAATAGCAGCTGCGGAAACTGTCTGATGCGTGTTTTGGAAACTCTTGAAAACCTGAAAGTTTGCATTGTCGATATTGAAGTTGAACTCAATGGTGAACTACGCCACGCTCCAACCCTCTGCGCCGTTTCCGAGGATAAGGTGATACCGCTAAACACACCTGACGGGCGACCCGTACTCATGAATCCCGATAATGCAATTCTTCGTGATACCCAGTAGTTAAATCTAAATAATCATACTATAAATTCCGACTAGTGAGTTTTTTTGGGTATTTTCTGATGTATTTCAACACTTCCAAACGCAGACTTGTGTCTGCTGCGCTATTCGGTGCGTCCTGCGTTGCCATGATGTTGGGCCAGACTTCTGAAGCCGAGGCGGGGCGCATAGTTGCCCGTGTCGACATCTCCCAGCAGGTGATGACAGTATATCAGGATGGACGCAAAAAATATTCCTGGAAGGTCTCAACAGCACGGCGGGGCAAGGTTACTCCCAGAGGCAGTTGGAAAGCCAAATGGCTTTCCCGTCATCACCGCTCAAGCCGCTACAATAATGCACCAATGCCCTATTCCATTTTCTATAACGGGAATTTTGCAGTGCATGGCACCAATCAAATCAGCAGACTTGGTCGCCCGGCATCCGCCGGTTGTATCCGGCTTCATCCAAAAAATGCAGCAGTCCTTTTCCGACTGGCACAATCCTACGGTCTGAGGAATACGATTGTCAGGGTCGTAGATTAGGCAAATAACTATTGTCCGGTAGGCGGTCGCAATTGAAGACGCTTAAACCGTGTTTGCCCTAACGATTTGGGAGCGGAACCATTCGCGACCCGTGAACGCCAGCGACCAACGATTGAGATAGTTGGACAAGCGATACGAGACCGACTTCACCATGGACAGTGAAGGACTTTCGACATACCGCCATAGCAGGATAGCAAGCGGCAAGGTCACTGCAATGGTCAGTACACTCAACTGAACCGGAGAAATCGCAGGCAGCAGTTGAAAGATGATCTGTGCGACTGGAAAATGGATGATGTAAGTCCCGTAGGAATAATCACCAAAGGAATTATAGGATCGCAGTGGCTCGAAATCGATAAAGGCCAACCAGATGAACATGAATCCGGCCGCAAATACACCAAGGACATAGCTCAAATCCGGGTCACTGCTGAGGCCAAACAGCACCCACAGTCCAATCACCAGGACTATGCTATTGGGGATCCTGTGGCGGTAAATCCAGATCAACGACCCTGTCAAAAAGCTCATGGTAAAATTGACCAGATGAGCAGGCGACGTGTCGATCACAAGGGTATCAGAGAGGAGCTTTACTGCGATCAGGATCAACAGCAGAATCGCAAGCACATGTGGCATAGCGTTCGCACGCATCCATGACAGAGCAATGAACAGGAATGGAAACATTGCGTAGATGATTACCTCATAGCGTAATGTCCAGACAGGAATGTTTATGGCTCCTGCAACAGGATTTTTCTCAAAAAGCCCCGGCAAGGATGCCGTCGCATCCAGAAACACAGCCGCCATTGGGAAGTAGAACCAGGTTTCAGCATGGGCGAAATAGTGCGCCATCGGCAAACTGGTCATAATCGGACCGACCAGAAAAACCAGAAGCAGACTAACCACAATCAAACCTGGAAAAATTCTCAAAATACGAGCTACCGCAAACCGGGCAATATTCTGATTGCGCTCCAGACTGGCAGTGATCAAAAAGCCACTGAAAACGAAGAAAACGGATAGCAGGAGGTCGGCGCCGAAAGCAAAATCCTCCAGGGCTTTAGGTAGGTCAAAGTCATAGACGGGCACAACCAGCATGCAATGCGCAACCAGTATACCGGTTGCCGCCAGGATGCGTAGAAAGTTAAATCCATTATTGCGATCTTCGCAAACTGATCCAAGCGTGCGCATTTTGATCCCCAGGTTCATTGACCTCAATCTAACATCGATCAAAAGTTTGCGGGGAGAAGTCTGCCATTAAGGTAAACTGAGAAGTTAATATTCATTTTATTCAATATCTTGGAAATTGCATACTTGCTTTGGGGCTACCAAGAACACCTAGCAATGTTGGCCAAAACTGAACGTTTTTTTGACCTGCCGTACCAGATGCGTCATCTTCACTACTATTCAACTGCTACTTTGTTACTTGCCTGGAAATCCATTGAGTCGATGACCAAATATTGCCGCATAACCTTGGCGATTGCATGCCTGACAGTCCCTCCGATTCAATCCGTTTTTTTCACTACTGTTGCAGAAGCGCGTCCCAATACACGTTCATATAGCTGCACCGCTTTACGACAATTGGTGGCGCGACGTGGTGCTGTTGTGATGAATTACAAGGGCAATAGTGTTTACAAGAAATTTGTGCGGGACGTCAGGTTCTGCCGCTTCCCTTACAATACCGTTCGCCGGTTTTCAGTTCCTAGCAAATCGGGACGCTGCTCGCTCTTCATATGCTATGAATGGGAACCTTTTTTCCGGGACCGGTTCTGGTAAAAATTATTGCCGGCAACAATCAATGCCGACACAACCAAATGGACATGCATGAAATGGCGCCGTTTGAGCCAGGACCATTAGTCCTGGCGCGACGCACGGAAAAGCGCAACCAGGAAACTGATTAATTCCGGGTCGAGGTGAAAGAATTATGTGCTATGGATCAGGCTATATATTGATTTCCGGCGATGGGAGAGCCGCCGGATAAACGGCATCATCAGCGGGGCCCCATGAATCTCAGTCACTGTCACAATTTTCACGACTTTCGCAAATTGGCAAAGAGGCGATTACCCGGACCGATATTCAACTATATCGATGGCGCTGCCGACGACGAAACAACCTATCGGCGTAATACGCAGGCTTTTGAGGAATGTGACCTGGTGCCTAACGTCCTGTCAGGGGTTGAAGATATCGACATGTCGGTGACCGTCATGGGCCAAAAACTTGAAATGCCGATTTATTGCTCACCCACAGCTTTGCAGCGCCTGTTTCACCATCGCGGCGAACATGCGGTTGCAGCAGCTGCTGAAAAGTTTGGCACCATGTTTGGCGTCTCGTCCCTTGGCACCGTAAGTCTTGCTGATGTGCGAGCCAATCACAAAAACCCTCAATGCTACCAATTCTATTTCCACAAGGATCGTGGCCTGAATTCAGCCATGATGGAGAGTGCCAAGCAAGCCGGTGTCGAAGTCATGATGCTGACTGTGGACTCCATTACCGGTGGCAACAGGGAGCGCGACCTCCGAACCGGTTTTTCCATTCCGTTCAGATTGACGCTGGGCGGCATGGCGCAATTTGCCATAAAGCCAATGTGGGGGATCAATTACCTGACACATGAAAAGTTCAAACTTCCACAATTAGACGAGCATATCGACATGAGCGGTGGAGCGCTTTCCATTGGACGATATTTTACAGAAATGCTGGACCCCTCCATGACCTGGGACGATGTCGCAAAAATGGTAACTCAATGGAACGGCCAATTCTGTCTCAAGGGCGTTATGAGCGTGGCGGATGCCAAAAGGGCCGTTGATATTGGCTGTACCGGCATCATCCTCTCCAACCATGGCGGCCGACAATTGGATGGCTCGCGCGCTCCTTTCGACCAATTGTCGGAAATCGTGAATGCAGTTGGTGATGAGATCGATGTGATCATGGATAGCGGTATTCAGCGCGGCACCCATGTTCTCAAGGCGTTGTCTCTGGGCGCTAAAGCCGTAGGCGGGGGCCGGTTTTATCTTTATCCGCTGGCCGCTGCCGGACAGGCTGGAGTTGAGCGAGCATTGCAATTGATGAAAACGGAAATCGAGCGCGATATGCGTCTGATGGGATGCAAATCCATTGACGAATTGTCGCCAGACAATTTGCGGTTTCGAAATGGGGGCCAGGGCTGACATGGCCGATACAGCCCTAGTACTAGCCCTAGCCGAAAACCAAGCCATGCGAGCAACAATAGGATGACAATCGGTCCGATCAATTCAGCTATTGCCGATCTAAACGCACCACCGATCCCGATCGTGCAAAATTCAGCCAAAGCCTATGATGGCCGATGCGGACCTCTGATTGATCTATCTCAGGCCGTGCCGGGATACGCTGCCCATCCAAGTCTCACAGAATCCTTAAACAAGGCAGCGGGACGCGCCGACCTTTTGGGCTACGGCAGGATCGAAGGTGAAATGGAGTTGCGCAGAGCCTACAGCGCTCATGTAAGCAGGGTCTATGGTTCACCCGTTACGCCATCCGAGACCCACATCACTTCGGGCTGCAATCAGGCCTTCGTTGCGACGGCCCTTACAGTTGCAGGACCGGGTGACAGTATTCTTCTGATCACCCCGTTTTACTTCAACCATGCAACCACACTTGAAATGCTGGGCATTCAAACAAAATCTGTACCCGCAGACCCGGAAAATGGATTTTTCCCGGACCCGGATCGCATCGCTGCGGCAATAACAATTGATGTCAAAGCTGTCGTTTGTGTCACTCCCAACAATCCCACCGGAGCCATATATCCTGCGTCCCTGATCGAAACTCTCTATGACATCTGTGTAGCCAATAATGTCTGGTTGATAACAGATGAAACCTATCGCGATTTTCTGCCCAGCGCCCAGCTTCAACCGCATAATCTGTTTGCGCGCAGCAACTGGCGTCAGCACTTCATAAGTCTGTATAGTTTTTCAAAATCCTTTTGCATTCCGGGACACCGTCTGGGCGCTGTCGCGGCGGCAGAAGGGCTGATTACCAATCTGGCCAAGGTGATGGACAATCTCCAGATTTGCGCCCCTCGCCCACCTCAACACGCTGTGGCCAAAGGTCTGATGGAGCTATCAGACTGGCAGCAGGAAAACCGCAAGGAGATCGACCATCGTCGTTCGGTTTTGCAAGACGTGATCGCAGGAATACCCCAATGGGAGATCGCAGCCATTGGGGCCTACTTCAGTTATATTCGACATCCGTACAACGACCGCACGTCCACACAAGTTGCAGAATACCTGGCCAGCAAGCGCGGAGTTGTATGCCTACCCGGTGCGTTTTTCGGCGAGGGCCAGGAGGACTATCTCCGATTTGCCTTTGCCAATGCCGCAGGAGATGAACTTAAGGAATTGGCGGTGCGGTTGACTTAACGCGGGCACTGCCAGCGCAAAACTCAAATCCAGTTCAGAGCCAGACAGGCAACCGCGAGATAGCGGCCCACTTTGGCTATGGTAACCAACAGCAAAAAACTCCAAAACGGCTCCCGCAAGAAACCTGCAGCCACGGTAATAGGGTCACCAATGACCGGAGCCCAACTCAATAGAAGAGACCATCTGCCACAGCGACGGTACCAGTGCTTGCTGCGTTCAAGTGACTTTTCTTTGACTGGAAACCAATTGCGGTCATGAAAGCTTTCTGCCCACCAACCAAGCAGGTAGTTGACGATGGAGCCCAATATATTGCCAAGGCTGGCTGCAAACAAAAGGCCTGCGACCGAATAGTCGCCACTCCGTAACAACAGCACCAGGGCCGCTTCTGATTGGGCAGGCAACATCGTGGCTGCGACCAATGCAGCTAAAAACAGTCCAATATATGCCGACAGTTGGAAACGAGCCTTGACGCAAGTGAATTTCTATCTGCGGTGTACACAATTCATCGCTTGTCACAAACTGTGTTGTTTGCAATTCATGGCAAGACAATCGGCAAACAACCTAGTGGAAGCCAATGGGCAAGATTTCATCTGAATTCACCTCTGTCATTCCCAACATGCGCAACCTCCAGCCAGATGAAAGATTGACGGCAAGCGCATCCAACAGTGATCTCATTCAGGCTGAGATCGCAGCACTTGGCGGCAAGGACATTCTGCCCATGCATCTCGCCAACGGCATGATTGAAAACGTGGTTGGTAAGTTTGAATTGCCCCTGGGTGTTGCCACCAATTTCATGATAAATGGAAAAGACTATCTGATCCCCATGGCCGTGGAAGAACCTTCTGTGGTAGCGGCTGCTTCCTTTATGGCCAAGATTGCCCGAGCCTGCGGTGGCTTTAACACCTCAGCAAGCGATCCGGTAATGCGGGGGCAAGTTCAGGTCTTGGGTGTGAGCGATCCACACGCTGCCAGACAGCGCCTTCTTGCACAACGTAAAGACCTCGTTGCAGAGGCCAATTCTAAAGACAAGGTTCTCATCTCGCTGGGCGGTGGTTGCAAGGATATCGAGGTCCATGTCTTTGAAGAGACGCCCGTAGGACCCATGGTCATTGTCCATTTGCTTGTCGATGTGCGCGATGCCATGGGGGCCAATGCGGTTAATTCCATGGCAGAGATGCTGGCCCCGCACATCGAAACCATTGCAGGCGGCAGCGTGCGCCTGCGCATCCTCTCAAATCTGGCTGACAAGCGAGTGGTGCGCGCCAGTGTTCACCTGTCGCCGCAATCTCTAAATACGGACAACCTTGATGGCCATGACATCGCTAAAGGCGTAGTTGAAGCCTGTGCCCTTGCGCTTGTGGATCCCTATCGGGCAACCACGCACAACAAGGGCATTATGAACGGTATAGACCCTGTTGTACTTGCAACGGGCAATGACTGGCGCGCGGTTGAGGCCGGAGCGCATGCTTATGCCGCGAGAAGTGGGCAATATACATCGCTCACACGTTGGGAAATTGCGACAGATGGCGGTCTGTCCGGAAGCATTGAGTTGCCTATGGCCGTCGGGCTTGTTGGCGGTGCGACCAAGACTCACCCGGCTGCACAGGCAGCTTTGAAACTCATGGGTGTCAAAACTGCAACGGAACTGGGTGAAGTCATCGCAGCCGTAGGCCTTGCTCAAAATCTGGGCGCACTCAGGGCGCTTGCCACGGACGGAATTCAAAAAGGGCATATGGCCCTGCATGCACGCAACATTGCGATTCTCGCAGGTGCCGGTGGTGATGATGTGGAGCGCATTGCAAAAGTCATGGCTGCCAAAGACGATGTCAGTGTCGACCACGCCAAACAATTGCTCGGTGAATAGAGCAAGAAGAAGAGATGTTGGACACTGTCAGTATATTTGAAGTTGGCCCGCGCGATGGATTGCAAAACGAGACCCGCTTTGTCCCGACCGACCGAAAGATCGACCTAATCAATCGGCTTTCAGCCTGTGGTTTTACCAAGATAGAGGCCACAAGTTTTGTGAGCCCGGATTGGGTGCCTCAAATGGCAGACGCCGGCCTTGTCCTCGACACTATAACAAGAACAAGCGGCGTGCGTTATTGCGCTCTGACTCCCAATTTGCGGGGATTGCAGGACGCCATAAATCATGGCGCAGACGAAGTCGCCATATTTGCGGCCGCATCAGAAGAATTCAGCCACAGAAACATAAACTGCTCAATTGATGAAAGCCTTGAACGCTATCTGGCCGTCCTTCGAGAAGCCAAAGGACACAAGGTTCCTGTACGGGGCTATGTCTCGACCATCGCCAACTGCCCATATTCAGGCCCGGTCGATCCCGTTTCCACGGCCCGTGTTGTCCATGCACTGCTGGACATGGGGTGTTATGAGGTCAGTCTGGGTGAAACAACCGGAATAGCACCGCCCGAAGCCATTGAAAGATTGCTGACCCACCTGCGCCCCTCAGTCCCCGCGGAAAGGTTAGCCGGACATTTTCATGACACTGATGGATATGCGCTGGCCAATATTGACCTTTGCCTGGCCCACGGGATTCGCAGTTTTGACAGCTCTGTCGCAGGTCTTGGCGGGTGCCCCTTTTCGCCCGGTGCAAAGGGCAACGTGGCCAGTGAAGCCGTTTGTAAACACCTGCATCAATTGGGATTCGACACCGGCATTGAATTGGAGAAACTCCTGCGTGTAGCAGAATTTGCAAAAGGGCTTACCCGGAATCCAATTCAGGATGAGCACCTGTCTGGTCTTGATTGATCAGGTACTAGAGCCGTACCCAGCTTGAATTTTGCTGGCTGGATCGGACACAGGCTTCAATGAATTTGACGCCAGCAATTCCATCATCCGTGGTCGGCGCCTGCACCTGCGAGTCAACAGCCTGCCCCTTTTGCCGCGCCCGGACAATTGCTGCTGCTTCTGAATAGATCGTGGCGAAACCTTCAAGATAGCCTTCAGGATGACCAGCCGGAATACGGGTAATGCGCGTTGCCGCATCACTTGAATTCGGGCCGCCCCGAGTAAGTATCCGTGTCGCCTCTCCTTTCGGTGTGTAGTAGAGATAGTTTGGGTTCTCTTGTTCCCATTCCAACGAGCCGAGTTCACCAAATATCCGCACTTTCAGGGCATTTTCTTTGCCAACTGCAATCTGGCTGGTCCAAATCATCCCTTTTGCTCCACTGGAATAGCGCAGCATGATGTGGGCGTTGTCATCAAGCTTTCGTCCCGGAACGAAAGTCGACAAATCGGCCGCCAAAGTTTCTGTCTCTAGACCGCTGATAAATCCGGCAAGGTGATAGGCATGTGTGCCAATGTCACCAATTGACCCTCCTGCCCCTGCCCGCGTTGGATCAGTGCGCCATTCCGCTTGCTTGGCACCGGACTCTTCAAGACGCTCTGAAAGCCAACCCTGTATATATTCCGCCTGGACCACACGCACCTGCCCGATGTCGCCATTAGCGACCATTTCCCGCGCCTGTCGCACCATTGGATAGCCTGAATAATTGTGGGTGAGAATGAAAGCCGCACCGCTGCGTTCAGCAATATCGTGCAGGCGTTGCGCTTCGCTGAGCGTATTAGTCATCGGCTTGTCGCAAATCACACTGATACGGCGATTGAGAAAGGTCTCAGCAGCCTGAAAATGCATGTGATTGGGTGTGACTATGGAAACGACCTCGATACCATCTTCCCTCTCAGATTCCTTGCGGGCCATATCATCAAAACTGGAATAGATCCTGTCTGGCTGGAGACCAAGTTGCTGACCAGACGCGAGCGCCTTGTCCGGGGTGGAGGACAAGGCTCCGGCTACAAGCTCAAACTGGTCGTCCAGCCTCGATGCCATGCGATGAACCGCACCTATAAATGCGCCCTGACCACCGCCCACCATGCCAAGTCGCAGTTTTGGTGGCGGGGTTTCGCTGACAAATCCTGACATTACAACAGTCCCAACATTTTCCGATTCGCAGCCTTGTCCATACCGCTAGAGGCAAAATCGTCAAAGGCAAATTCAGTGACTGGAATGATATGACGTTGGATAAAAGGCGCACCTTCTGCAGCACCAACCTCGGGATGTTTAAGCGCGCATTCCCATTCCAATACGGCCCAACTGTCATAATCGTAGGCGGCCAGTTTTGAGAATATGGCGGCAAAATCAACCTGACCGTCACCGAGCGAGCGAAACCGCCCTGCCCGTTCCACCCAGGGCGCATATCCCGAATAAACCCCCTGTCGCGGCGACGGATTAAATTCGGCATCCTTCACGTGAAAGGCACCAATCCGTTCGTGATAGACGTCGATGAATCCCAGATAATCCATGCACTGTAACAAAAAATGGCTTGGATCATAATTGATCATGCACCGGCGATGATTTCCGAGCTTTTCCAGAAACATCTCAAATGTCGTACCATCAAAAATGTCTTCCCCCGGGTGGATCTCGTAGCAAACATCCACACCAACCGCGTCGAAAGCATCCAGAATTGGGCGCCATCTCTTAGCCAATTCTCCAAAGGCTTCATCGATCAATCCGGCAGGCCGTTGTGGCCAGGGATACACATAGGGCCAGGCGAGCGCTCCGGGAAAGGAAACATGGGTCGTCAGCCGCAAGCGTTGTGACGCCCGCGCTGCTTTCATCATCTGGTCGACAGCCCATCTCTGGCGCTCGCTTGGATTATTGTGAACACGTTCGGGAGCAAAACCGTCAAACGCAATATCATAGGCCGGATGCACGGCGACCAGTTGACCCTGCAAATGGGTCGACAGATCGGTAATCGCAACACCAGCTTCATTGCAGATTCCAAGCACCTCATCACAATAATCATAGCTGTCTGCGGCAAGATCTAGGTCAAACAGTCGTTTGTCCCAGCTGGGAATCTGAACTCCCTTGTAGCCCAGGGACGCCGCCCACTTGGTGATCGCCGGGAGTGAATTGAAGGGTGCCTTGTCGCCTGCAAACTGGGCAAGGAAAATGCCCGGTCCTTTCATGGTTTTCATCACTTTACCTCAGCGCTGCCACAACCGCATCGACGTCGGTCACGGTGGATACTTCTTGCATGGCATACTGGGTGGAAGCCCGGTGCCATTCCGCATTCATGGTTGAGCAGGCATCCTGCGGGACGATTATTGTATAGCCTTTGTCTGCACCGGTGCGGGCGGTGTGCTCTACTGACATATTTGTCCAGGACCCACAGTTGATAATTGTGTTTCTCCCATCCCCCTTGATATAGCTCTCAAGCCTGCCGGTTTCCCATGCGCTCATGCTCATCTTCTCAACGATCAGGTCACCGTGTTGTGGTTCCAGGCCGGGCGCAGGTTGCACACCCCAGGTGCCGCGAACCAGCGCATTATGATCCTTCAGCCCGCGCAGGAGCGGCGCATTGCGAGCCAGTGCCGGGTGCCCCGGTTCACAAACCATCCAGACGTGAATGACCAGGACACCCGCCTGCCGACACGCCTGGGCCAGTCGGCGGATATTCTCGACAGCATTTTGTTCTTTGGCATGTTGCGGCGACCCGGTGAAAGCGAATGCACCACCCTCCATCATCACGTCATTTTGCATGTCCTGAATGATCAAAACACACTTGCTGCCGTCCAGCTTGGCCACGCCCTCGCCTGCATCTGCAACCTGTACGCTGTCGCTTGCCTTGCGTACCGGTGGAGCATCAGCAAAGTGAGCCGGAGCGTTTTGAGAATGCCCCATGAACGGCTCGCGCCTGGGCATGACCTTGGTACTGACCGCGTAAAGCGAGGTTTCAGAACACATGAACAGCGTTTTCCAGTCCTCACCTCCCCAATGGAGATTGGCGACCATTTCTGGAACGGTGATCTTGCCGATCAGTCTGCCTTCGAACAAATAGACCCAAACACCGCCGGGGGCTGTAACCCACACATTGCCTTTTTCATCGGCCTTCATGCCATCGGGCAAACCTTTTTTCAGGCTGTCTCTAATACCGGTTGCAAAGACCCGCCCATTTTCCAGCACCCCGTTCTGCCCTACATCGAACATGCGAATATTGGCCTGATCGGTGTCATTGACCCACATCCATCGATAGCATGGTGAAAAACACAGACCGTTGGGTTGACTAAACATGTAACGATCGGACACAAGCTGCGGCTCGTCCCCTGCACGGTGGTCCGGGGGCAGTCGGTAGACCCCCTGAAATCCCATGTCGGTAGGTCGGGGAACACCAAAGTGCTCCATGCGCCCATAAGTTGGGTCGGTAAAATAGATTGATCCATCATTGTGAACCACGACATCGTTTGGGGAATTCAACTCCCGTCCCTCAAAATGCGAACATAGGACTTCACGCGTACCATCGGTTCGAATGCGAACCAGCGAGGAAGTAGAATGCTCGCATACAATCAAATTGAGCTCGGCATCGTAAGTCATGCCATTGCCCTTGTTGGAGGGGCGCATCACCTCGCTGACACCGGATTTATCCCACCGCCGGCGCACATCACCCGGCATATCGGAAAACAATAAATGATGCTCAACCGGGTGCCAGATAGGTCCTTCGGTAAAGATGAATCCGGTGCCCAATTGCGCGACCGGGGCAAATTCATCAATCAGGTCAAGAAATGATGGGTCAATGGCTTGATGGGTCATGAAACTCCTCCCTCCTGCAATGGATTACATAGGGAACCAATTGCGCGTTGGTACAGTTTCGGTCAGTGGCCCGGGAACCTGCATGCCCAATCGCCCGACAACCTGCTGGTTTTCAATCTTCGCGGGCCGGTCATGCACGGGCAAAAGGAATTTGTAGTTGGTCAGCAATTTCTTGATGGCCGCCTTTTCTTCGCGCTTGGACCCGGAATGATTGCCTGTCACGCGCGGTTCCATATAGTTGTTGGTCATCACGTGGTTCACGACCTGATCATTGAAATCATAGATCACATCACCGCAGATACAGGCCAGACCTTCTGCCGTTTCGACCATGACATTCATCGACCCTTCCGTATGGGCACCGGCAGCCTCGCACCACACACCGGGAATAATCTCTTCCGCACCGGTGATTTCCAGATCGAGGAACCGCATGGCTTCTTCCTCGTAAATGCGCTCAACCAGATGCAAGATGTCGGGCTTGGGATATTGCGGATACATGATGCCTGAAACCGAAAATTCCATTTCTCGGCGGTTGATCACCACAGTGGTATTCATCGGGAAGAGGTCGTCCTTGCCTGCATGGTCAATATGAAGGTGTGTATGCAGGATGTAGCGAATATCACCCGGCTTGACCCCGTGTTTGGCCAACTGGTTTTCAATCATGTTGTCGTGGAACTGCAGGCCACGCATTCCAAGCGACTCCATGATGGCATTGTCGCGATAACCAGTGTCCACCAGAACTGGATATTCTCCACCTAGGATCAGAAATCCATAAACCGGCACCCTGCGAACGCGCCCGCATTCGTGACCGAGCACGAGAAAGCTTGTTTCAAGTTCGATGTCGCCGTAATCAAGCACATGAATGGTAAGTGCCATGGGGTGTCCTCCAATATCAGTTATCTTTTTGCAGCCGGTAGACCCGTTCTGCAGTGTCATTAAAAATGGCTCGTTGTTGTTTCTTCGTCAGTTTCGATGCGGCTTTGGTAAAAGCTGCAAAGAGCTTGTCGTAAGACGTCCAAATCTTTTCGATGGGGAAATTTGATCCGTACATGCACCGTTCTGCACCAAACAGCCCCACAGTTGTCTGCACCATATCGGCGATGAATTTTGGGTCATTCTTGTGAATGAATGTGCCAAACGCTGACAATTTGGAACAAATATTGTCGCAATTTGCGAGACGCTCCATGCCACGTTGCCAATTTCGTCGACCCGATTTCGTGCGATCCACGAACATGCCTGCATGTTGCAGTATGAAGGTCACATCCGGGCACGCTTCCGCCAGTCCCGCTGCATCAGCCATTTGCTGCTCAAATACCTGCAGATCGAAACTCCAGCCATAGTCAGCCAGATGCGCGACATTGCGCCTGACAGTCGGGTCAGCAGGCAATCCGCCATGCGGAGCAAATCTGTAAAGTGGTTCAGGATGCCAGTGCAATTGCTGACGAATCCCTCGTACCAATGAGTACCCAGATAACTTATCCAGCTGCGGACGCACGTCTTCCACTGTAAAATCTGCATAGCCAACAATGGCATGCGGCCAACCTTCACCTTCATTCTCACTGACAGACTGAACCCAGGCTGCTTCGTCCGCAGCCCAGTTGGGTGCCCAATTAGCCTGAACATAGACCGATTTTTCAATGCCACTTCCGGCAAGATCGGATTTGAACTCGCCGATCAGATAGTCCCGCTTGATGGCTGTATAGGGTCCAAATATTCGCGGCTGCTCCGGTCCCAACAACCACGGCAGATCAGACTGACGCCAGATATGATGGTGAGCATCAATCATGCAGCTCTCCTGGAATAGTCGACAGCAAACTCAAGAACATGACTGGCAATTGAAGTAAGACTGCTACCATCGGAAAGACTGTCCAGATAAGGCAAGATGGCAGTTAGCGCTTCAGTTCTTGGTGTGAAGTCGGCATCGCCGGCCAGGGGCGTCAACCAATCGATCCGCCATGCGGTCCGCGATATTTTCAACACAGCATCTCTCATTGCGTCTGGCTCGCCTCTTTCCAAACCGTCGGAAATGACAACTACGCAGGCTCCACGCAACGTTGATGCAAAGCGAGGAACCGCGAGCAGGGCGTGCAACGCGTCGCCAATCCGCGTACCTCCATCGAAATCCGAAACCAAACCACCGACCCGCGACAAGGCGCGGTCAACATTCTTGTCAGAGAGCGCTTTTGTGATACGGGTCAATCGTGTGCCAAAGGTGAAGACCTCCACTCTTTGCCCGGTCTGCTTGAGCGTGTGGGCAAAGCGCATAATATCTTGCGATTGTTGCTGCATAGAGCCCGACACATCAATCAACAGGGTTATGGGTCTCTGGCGCGTTTTTCTGCGCGTTTGAAACAGCTCAAACACCTCGCCATCCCGCTTAACCGCTTCTCGAAGAGACCGACGCATATCGAACGCCTTGCCTTGGCGTGATGCCATGCGACGATAGGAACGCCGGCGCGGCAAAACGGAAGGCGCCTGCCTTGCAAAGGCGCGCAGCACATCCTCTGGCAGTTGCGGGTCGAATTCACGTCGTGAAAGCGCTTCAACAGTGGAAGCTTCCTCACCCACTTCCGGCTCTTCCTCAGCCCTGTCGACTTCCTGGGTGCCATCCCGCTCCTCATAGGCATCGACTTCTTCATCATCCTGACCATCAGTGACGGAAGCTGAAACAGTCTGTCCCAGAAAGAATGCACGGTAGAGTGCATCAAACTCCGCCAGCCGTTCATTTGGAACTGCCAGCATAGCCAGCGCAGCATTGCGAATGTCTGACATGTCTCTGGGTCCAAGAAGACCCACAGCTTCAACAAATTCGGTAATCTGCTCCGGTGCAATCGCAAATCCATGCGCCCGCAAAATCTGTCCAAACTGAACAAATGGTTGCACCGGACGGGGCAATGGTGAGGGTGAAGTCATGCCGCCGCCCCCCGCAAGATTGAATCAAGATGAGGCTGAACATGTTCAAGATCATCATGGTCCTTCAACGCCACACCAATGGCTCGTCTGAATGCCTCCGGCCATTGCACACCTTGTGAATTCAGCAACGTCGCTGCTTCCGACCACTCAACGGTTTCCGCAACGCCAGGAGGTTTGACCAACGGTTGTTCACGCAGCCGACCTACGGCAGCAACCACCGCATGCGCAGTTTGCTCGGCAACGGAGCTGGCACGCGTCATGACGATCTGCGCCTCCAGATCCGGTGATGGATAGTCAATCC
>JBPCWM010000280.1:0-6482 GCA_051009515.1 Rhizobiaceae bacterium
CTGCAATGCGTGCCTTCAGCCCATTCAGGGCAGGACCCATGATCTGGCGTTCTTCCGGCGACATTTTGCCGAGTGTTTTCATCTGTTCTGAAACAGACCCTTTTTTACCCAGCGCCGAGACACGCACTTGCTCCAGTGCGGCCTGGTCTGCAGCCGATCCGATTTGCGCCAGAATGTCGTTTTCCAGCGTTTCAATGTCACTCATCTTGCCTGTGCCTTCAAAACAGAAGAACCCGCGTCAGCGTTCAGCTGCCACGGGTTCCAAATTTACGTCGGTCAATTGGAAGCGCGGTCAGCTTTTGACTGCAGCCTCAAATGCGTTCGGTGTGGTGTCTTTGAGATATTCCAGCGCTGTTTTGGCAGATGCAACAACGGCTGCAAATGCTTCAGGCTGGTTGATTGCCATGTCAGACAGATTCTTACGGTCTACTTCAACGCCGGCCTTGGTCAGACCGTCGATGAGACGCGAATATGTCAGGCCATGCTCACGCGCAGCGGCGTTGATGCGCTGTGTCCACAATGTGCGGAAATCGCGCTTGCGGGCCTTGCGGTCGCGATAGGCATATTGCTGGGCTTTCTCGACTGCCTGTTTAGCCACCTTGATCTGGGTGCGGCGGGCGCCGTAATAGCCTTTGGCTTTTTTGAGAACTTTTTTGTGCTTGGCGTGGGCGGTTACACCGCGTTTTACTCGGGCCATGATCTAACTCCTGAATGTTCGGTGTACGGTTTACTTGCCTGCGTAAGGCATGAATTTCTTGACGATGCGCGTGTCTGGTTCGGATACCACCATGGTGCCACGGGCGTTGCGCAGAAATTTGTTGGACCGTTTGATCATGCCATGCTGCTTACCAGCCTGGGCAACCGTCAGTTTGCCGGTTCCTGTTACTTTGAAGCGTTTCTTGACGCTCGACTTTGTCTTCATCTTGGGCATTTTGCACTCCTTCAACATAGCGTTTTGCCCCAAAAATGGTGGCGATTGCTATGATTTGGTTCGGTTGAATATGAGGGTGCCAGATGAAGTGGCATCCTCTTGCATTGTAAGCCGCCAAGGCATGCCCTGCCTGATCGCTCCATAAGCAGCGTTGTCTTAGACCTAAAGGCAGATAAAGGCAAGCCTTTGTTTGTACTTTCAATGTGCTTTACGCGCATCCCCGGTTCGGTTTATGCAGGTTGCATGATGTTACGTCTGTCCATAGGTCGCACAGTGCGGCAAATTTTTACGGTTGTCGGGCTGCTGGCAGGTCTGATGTGGCCTGGTTCTGCAGTCATCGCCCAGCAAAACCCGTCCATTCCAAGTTTTTGGGATCCACAGGAGCAGTTCATCAAGCCAAATGTCAAAGAACTGCCCCGACTGCGGTTTTTGACCACTACGGATTTCCCCCCTTTCTCCTTCATAGACAAGGATAAAAGACTGTCAGGCTTTCATGTGGATTTGGCGCGGGCTATCTGCTCAGAGCTTGAATTGCTGGCGGTGTGTCAGATTCAGGCTCTGCCCTTTGAAGAACTCCAAACTGCGCTTGAAGAAGGCAGGGGAGAAGCCATAATTGCAGGGATGGTTGCAACACGTTCGACCCGCGAGGCACTTGCATTTTCGCGCCCTTATTTCTGGCTGCCAGCGCGGTTCGTTGCCCGCCGGGATACGCCTTTGCAGGAACCCCTGTCGAGGGGGTTGAAAGATCTTGAGGTAGGTGTGGTTGAGGGAACCAGCCATGCGGCCATGGCATCTGCAAAATTCGGGGATTTGCGGCTTCGCATGTTCGACAACCAGGATTCAGCGCTGGCCGCATTGAAAGACAAAAAGGTGTCTGCGGTGTTTGGGGATGGTCTTTCCCTTGCATTTTGGCTGCAATCCAGAGAACCGGACGCAGAGTGCTGCCGCTTTGTTGGAGGTCCATATTTGTCTACAACTTATTTGGGCAGCGGCCTGTCGATCGCGGTATCGAAAGAAAACCGGCAGTTGGAAGAAGCACTTAACTATGCCCTGCGCACTATCGACGAGCGCGGCACATTTGCCGAGCTTTATCTGCGCTACTTCCCGCTTGGCTTGTTTTGAACTGGTCTATCCTGACCTAGAAACGGCACACCAAGCGACCATCCTAGTCGAGTTGGCCGATCATCTTGCCATTCGCTCAGTCCGATTTGCATTTTCTCGTGACCCAGTGCCGGTTGATCAACGTAGGTGCCGAATAACTTGTCCCACCACGGCAGATTGAAGCCGTAATTGGAATCCGTTTCATCTGAATTAGTTGAATGGTGAACGCGGTGCATGTCGGGAGTGACTACAAAGCTGCGCAAGATCTGGTCCATGATTCGCGAAAGTCGCGTATTGGAGTGATTGAACATGGCGGTGCCGTTGAGCACGGTTTCAAAGATGATCACGGCTGCAGCAGGGGCTCCAAGAACCAGCACCCAGGCGGCCTTCCAGATCATGGACAGGACAATCTCGATGGGGTGAAAGCGAATGGCTGTCGTGACATCGATATCCCGATCAGCGTGATGCATGCGGTGGAAGCGCCAGAATAGCGGAATCTTGTGGGACAGGACATGAGACAGCCAGACTGCAAAGTCGAGCACGACAAAACTGACTATCACGGCAATCCAGAACGGCGCATTGATCAGGTTGAATACCCCGATCCCGTTCGCCGAAGCCCAAAAAGCAACTCCAACTGCCGCTGCTGGAAATATCAGCCGGACAATAAGTGAATCCAGGACCACGATGGCCAGATTGGTGAACCAGCGATTGGTCTTTGATACGGTCAGCTTGCGACGCGGCTTTACAGCTTCCGACAGGGCAAACACAACAAACAATAAGGCAAAGGCAATCAGCCGGACGGTAGATTCCTGTTCGCTAATCAACTCTTGCATGAAATTCAGGCTGACTGGTGCCGGGCACGTGCTGCCAGTTCAAGCGCCGCACAGGTTAGCTTGTCGACAGACAAATGTCCGCGCAGCAATTGCAACAGGCGGACTTCTTCTGCTGATACACTCAAATCGGCAGCGACAATCTCAGCCGCAAGCACATAGGCCGTTTTATGCAGATCTTCGGGAAGAGCGGCCGCAAATCCCAATATGGTTTCAAGCCCCTCATCTTCCTGCAAGATGTCGCGGCAGGTTTTGGCAGCATTGACCATTTGGTCGCTGTTGTAGCCCTCAAATATCGGCAGAGTCTGGACCAGGTTTCCAATACGCATCATCTCCGTTTCATCCATATTGCTGTCAACGGCGGATACAGACACCATGATGAAGATCAGTGTATCCTGGATGGAAATGGCGCTCATTGTGTCGTGTCCTGAATAGTATGGGTTTTGTTCAAACTATGGTGTCAGGTCACGAGATTCAATGCATGATTGTCATATGTTATGACGGTTGACGAGGACGTTACGCTTCCATAGGTTCCGCGCGCTGCACTCAGCCGAATTTCCCTGACACCGACAGGCCCTAATCATGACCAATTCTGCTTTCCCCACGCTCGATCTATCACCAGAACTGGTGGCCGAGGCCAAGGTCAGCAAGGCCTGGCCGTTCGAGGAAGCGCGAAAGATTGTCAAACGCTATCAGCGCGACGGATTTCCCGAGGAAGTGATATTCGAAACCGGATATGGACCGTCCGGCCTGCCGCATATTGGTACATTTGGCGAAGTGGCCCGTACGACAATGGTGGTCAATGCGTTCAGGTTGATGACTGAAGACAAGGTGCCCGTCCGGTTGATATCATTTTCCGACGACATGGATGGTATGCGTAAAATCCCGGATAATGTGCCCAATCAGGACATGTTGCAGCAGCATCTGGGCAAGCCGCTGAGTTCGGTGCCCGATCCATTCAGCAATGAATATGATTCCTTTGCCGCGCACAACAATGCGCGATTGCGTGCATTTCTGGATCGGTTCGGCTTTGTTTATGAGTTCATCAGCTCCACGGATTATTACAAGGGTGGCCACTTCGACGAAATTCTCCAAGAATGTGCGCGCAAGTATGATGAGATCATGGCCGTCATGTTGCCAACATTGGGAGAAGAGCGGCGCGCGACCTACAGCCCGTTCCTACCGATATCTCCGAAGACCGGTACGGTGCTCTATGTGCCCATGAAAAAGGTAGATGCAGAAGCTGCAACGATTACATTTGACGATGAAGATGGTGAAGAGATCACGCTTCCCATTACTGGTGGCAATGTGAAGCTTCAGTGGAAGCCTGACTTTGGCATGCGTTGGGCGGCCTTGGGTGTCGATTATGAGATGTATGGCAAGGACCATCAGAACAACAGCAATCTCTACGACAAGATTTGCCGAATTCTTGGAGCCAGAGCTCCGGAACACTTCATCTATGAACTTTTTCTCGACGACAGAGGCGAGAAGATTTCCAAGTCCAAGGGCAACGGGATCACAATGGAGGATTGGCTGAAATACGCTTCTCCTGAGAGCCTGTCCCTGTTCATGTATACCAAACCGAAAACGGCCAAACGTCTGTTTTTCGATATTGTTCCCAAACAGGTAGATGAATATTTCCAGCACCTCGCATCGGTGCATGATGCTGAGCCCAAGGCCAGGCTCAATAACCCGACTTGGCATATTCACGCTGGAAATCCGCCAAAAATCTCGCTTCCTGTTTCATTTTCAATGTTGCTCAATCTTGTCAGCGCATCAAACGCTTCAGACAAGGAAACGCTTTGGGGCTTCATCAGCAAGTATGATGCGACTGCCACCCCAGAAAACAACCCAAAGCTGGATGAACTGGTGGGCTATGCCATCAGCTATTATGAAGACTTCGTCAAACCAGCCAAGAAGTTCAGGACACCGTCAGACAAAGAGCGCGCAGCGATGGAAGATCTCGCCAGCAGATTGTCATCAATGGATGAGGATACCGATGGAGAAACACTGCAGACCGAAGTTTATTCGGTTGGCAAGGAACACGGTTTCGAGAACCTGCGCGAATGGTTTCAGGCACTGTATCAAGTGCTGCTTGGTCAGGATCAGGGGCCGCGTTTTGGCAGTTTTACCGCCCTTTACGGGCGCGATCAAACCGTCGACATGATTAGAGATGCGCTCGCTCGAGACTGATCCCAGGGCCTGATCCTCGAGCCTGATAATTGTCTGAGTGGCGTCACATGACACCGGCTATTGGCTGGCCCAGACTATGCGCGCCATCCAGTCGAGTTGTGAGACTTCAATGCGTCGGTTTTCGTGGTCCGGGTTCAGTGATAAAAGTTCGATATAATTGGCCGTTTGTCGGGCAAGAACCTTGGCCATGACCTCGCCTTCCAAGGTGCGCACCACGATCCGGTCCCCTCTTCTGACGGAGCTCGAAGGGGACACAATTATGCGATCACCGTCCCGGTAGAGCGGCAACATGCTGTCTCCCTGGATTTCAAGGGCGTAAATCTGGTCGCCATTGGGATTGGGAAAATCCACAGCGTCCCAGCCATCTCCCGACGGCAATCCTGCTTCGTCAAAAAAACCACCACTGCCGGCTTGCGCCACACCCAAAAGAGGGATGGAATTCTTGCCAGGCGCAGGTAGCAATGTACTGGCTTCGGCAAAGCCGCCCTGACCGTTGGCAAGGTGATTGGTGGCAAATCCTGTATCTGACTGCCCCATCAGCATTGCAAATTGCTCAATTTCCACACCTGTAGCGTCCATGATTTTGGACAGGGATTCAGTAGACGGCCATCGTAAACGTCCGTCCGTGGCCGTTCGCTTGGACTTGTTGAATGTGGTGGGATCCAGCCCGGCACTGCGCGCCAATCGCGAGACAGACATGTCATTTTGCTGCGCAAGAGCATCTATGGCCGACCAGACCTGCGAGTGTGAAAACATGTCAGGTACGACCTCCAGACCAAATTTACAGGAATATTGTCCTATATTATGGTTAACGGGAACCTGTGTCCAGTCAATCGCAATGGAGTGGAATTCAACAGAAACAGTCACAAATATAAGTTGACTTACGCTGGAGCCTGAAAAGGGGCACGACCGGTGGTTAGAGCGTGGTCAATAAACTCGATGCGGTCTTGGCCCCAAAAAACTTCCCCATTGAGGACGAAGGCCGGAACTCCAACGGCATCGGCATTGGCGGCCTCCAGAGTATAGCGTGTTCTCTTTTGGCGAATAGACGAAGACTGTGCTTCCACAATTACCGTGTCAGCATCGAAGCCGCAGTCGGTCAAGAGACCACCAACCACATTAAGATCTGATATGTCCAATTCTTGCGTCCAAACGCCGCCGAAAACGCGCTCCATATAATCGGCGGGATTATTACCCGCCTGCTGGATAACAATAGCACAGCAGTCGGCCAGTGTCGGATCGACCGGGAAGTGAGCTGGCTGCAAATTGATTTGCAGGTTGCGAAGTGCCGCAATGCGCTGCAATTCGACAAAGCGATAGCGTTGGCGCAGTTTGCTTCTCTGGGGCAGGGGGACCGAACCCGATTTTTCCCAAACACCCTTGGGATTGACAGGTTTGAAATTCAAATGCACGCCGTGTCGATGGGC
>JBPCWM010000281.1:0-18022 GCA_051009515.1 Rhizobiaceae bacterium
CCTTCCTGAATCATGCGTTTCTTTTTCTTTTCCAGATAGGCGGAATAATTGCCCTCATAGGGAATGCCCCGACCGCGGTCGAGTTCCAGAATCCATCCGGTCACATTGTCGAGAAAATAACGGTCATGGGTAACGATCATTACGGCACCCTTGAAGTCGCGCAGGTGTTTTTCGAGCCAGGCGACGGTCTCCGCGTCCAGATGGTTGGTCGGTTCGTCGAGCAGCAAAAGGTCTGGTTCGGACAAGAGCAAGCGACAAAGGGCAACACGGCGACGCTCCCCCCCGGACAGAGGTTTGACATCGGCTTCGGGTGGCGGGCAGCGCAGGGCATCCATCGCCATATCAACCTTGGCGTCAAGGTCCCAAAGTCCCTCGGCATCAATCTGGTCCTGCAGTTTGGCGCCCTCTTCCGCGGTCTCATCGGAATAATTCATCATCAGTTCGTTATACCGGTCGATGATTGCCGTTTTCTCGGCCAGTCCAGTCATGACGTTTTCCCGAACAGTCAGGTCTTCATCAAGCTGTGGCTCCTGTTCGAGATAGCCAACCTTGGCGCCTTCCGCGACCCAGGCTTCGCCCTGCCAGTCCTTATCAATACCGGCCATGATTTTCAGGAGCGAAGATTTACCAGCACCATTGGGCCCCAGCACACCAATTTTCGCATCGGGATAAAATTGTAGATGCACATTGTCCAAAACCTTCTTGCCGCCGGTATAGGTTTTGGTCAAACCCTGCATATGGTAGATAAATTGACGAGCCATGGGGCGGTCTCCGCTTTTCGGGCGTCGGACAAATAGTCTGCGCAACTGAATGAAATGTGTTGCAAGCCATGTAGCGGCTGGTCACAGTTAAAACAAGGCACTCATCCGGTTCAGGGAGAATAAGATTATGGGAACAGCGGTAATTGTTGGGGCTGGTGAAGGTTTGTCGGCAAGTCTGGCCAGAAAACTGGCTATACGCGGGCACAAGCTGGTGCTCGCAGCCCGCAACACGGAAAAGCTCGGACAACTGGCCAAAGAAACCGGGGCCGTTTTGGTGCAATGCGACGCCAGCGACCCTCAGGACATGGCCGATTTATTTGATCAGGCTGATGAATTGAGCGGGGACGATCCATTGGATATTGCAATCTATAATCCGTCCGCACGTGTTCGCGGGTCGATTGCCGATCTGGATGCGGATGCGGTTAAAAACGCAATTCTGATCACTGCCTATGGTGCGTTTTTGATGGCCCAACAGGCCAGTCGCCGCATGCTTGCAAACCAATCTGGGGCAATTCTTTTCACCGGGGCTTCTGCGGGTGTGAAAGGTTATGCGAATTCATCAACATTCGCGATGGGGAAATTTGCTTTGCGCGGTCTGGCCCAAAGCCTTGCTCGCGAACTTCACCCCAAAGGCATTCACATTGGCCATTTCGTGATCGACGGAGGCATTAGAAACCCCAATCGGCCGGAGCGTATGGATGGCGACGGCAATCCTGATTCCATGCTTGATCCCGAAGCCATTGCGGACAGCTATTTACATTTTATCGACCAACCCCGTTCGAGCTGGTCATGGGAAATTGAATTGCGGCCCTGGGTTGAGACTTTTTAGGAGCCATCGATGGTTTGGTCGCACGAAATTTTGCCTACTAATAGTGGCGCACAATTGCGCCTCTACAGCAGCCTGCCCGACCGTCTTCCCAAAGCTGTACTGCAAATCAATCACGGCATGGCGGAACACGCAGGCCGCTATGAACGGTTCGCGACGTATCTGCGTCAGGCCGGCTATGCAACCTATGCCCATGATCATAGGGGACATGGGTTCACAACGTCCCCGGGAACGACCATGGGAATGTTTGCCAAAAGCAATGGTTGGGATGCAGTTATTAGTGATGTGGCTGCGGTGAATGCTGAAATCAACAAGCGACATGAAAATATGCCTGTCGTCTGCTTTGGCCATTCCATGGGTGCAATTATCGCGCTGAACCACATCCTCAATCACCCGAAATCCATTGCTGGAGCAGCCATTTGGAATTCAGGTGTGGAGACAGGACTGCTCGGCATTGTATTCGGCGCAATATTGAGGCTCCATCGCATGTTTAAAGGATCCGACGTGCCAAGCGTGATGGCCCACCAGGCTACATTTGAAACCTGGAACAAGCAATTTTCCCCAAATCGAACCGATTGCGACTGGCTTTCACGCGATGAAGCAGAGGTCGATAAATATGTTAATGACCCCCTGTGCGGATTCCCTATATCAGGTGGCCTGTGGCTTGATCTGCTGCAGGGCATATATTTTGCAGCCAATGACAAGAATCTCGCATCGCTCCCCAAATCCCTTCCCATGCATCTTTTGGCTGGTGGCGCTGACCCATGCAGTGAGTTTGGAAAAGCCCTGGCCAATCTCCATGCACGCTTGAAACAATCCGGTTTGCAGGACCTGTCGCTGGAAATTCTTCCAGACACCCGCCATGAAAGCCTCAACGAGATCAACCGGGATCAAACAACCGCGTCATTCATCGATTGGCTCGACTGCCACTTTGCCTGATTACCGCGTCGGATCGCTCGAAATTGCTACAAGCTGCTTTCCAAAATTTCCCCCTTTGAGAAGGTTCAAAAATGCTTCAGGCGCGTTAGCCAATCCTTCCGCAATTGTTTCACGATAAGTGATCGCACCAGATTGAACCATCGGTGCAATATCTTTGAGAAATTGCGGGAATTGCTCATAGTGATCGCTGACGATAAACCCGCGAACCGAGAGCCGGTTGACCAGTATGGACCGCCACAGCCAAGGCAAGAGGTTTGGCCCCTCGGTGTTCCCAGCGCCAAGGCCACCATCATTGTACCAGCCGATCATGCCGCAAACGGGTATGCGGCCAAACATGTTCATGAGCGGAATAATGGCTTCCAACGTCTTGCCACCAACATTTTCAAAGTAGATATCAACTCCGTCAGGACATGACTTGGACAGTTGCTCACGCAGTTGGCGAGCGTCAGCCGCGGCGCGGTGATCAATACAGGCATTAAAACCCAATTGCTCAACAGCGTAGCTGCATTTTTCCGCTCCACCGGCAACACCCACAACCCGAAGGCCCTGGTGTTTGGCCAATTGCCCAACCAGCGAGCCGACAGCACCGGTCGCGGCACCAACCACCAATGTTTCACCCGATTTAGGCTGTCCATGAATATTCAAACCCACATAGGCGGTCATACCAGGCATGCCCAGAACTCCAAGTCCTGTTGAAAGCGGGGCAATGGACGGATCAAGCTTGCGCGCACCTTCACCATCACTCAGAGCATGGGTCTGCCACCCTAAACGGGCCTGCACAAAATCACCCTCCTGAAACCCGTCGTGGCGCGAAGCGATGACTTCTGCCACACCCCCCCCTTCCATTGGCGCATCCAGTTCGATCGGCTGGGCATAGCTTTTGCCCGCATCCATTCGCCCCCGCATATAGGGGTCCAACGACAACCAGATGACCCGCGCAAGAAACTGCCCCGGTCCGGGTTCAGGCGTGGCTACAGTTTCAAGACGAAAATCAGAGGGCTTGGGCACGCCCACTGGTCTTGCAGCAAGAACAATCTGCTCCATGGTCTTCGGGATTTCGATGGACATGCACTAACTCCGCGATAAGAATAAACCCAGTACCGGTATGCTATGCAATTGCCGGTCGGATTGCGACCGCTTCCTTAACGATATGGGATTTTCACGATGCACGATTTGACCTTCGAGGACGCAATTGATCACATCACCCGAACCGACCCGCGATTTTTACTGTCCAGACAAACCATTCGCGGAGTTTCATATCCGGTATTCGCTAACGCTCCACGAAGTATTCCAGCCTTGCTCGCTGATTGCAGGCAGTATCATGGTGACGGCACTGATCTCTATCTGGTCTATCAGGATGAGCGCTGGACCTATGATGAATTCTGCCGCGATGTGAACAAATTAGCCCATGCGTTGTCAAAAAACTTGCAGGTTCAACCGGGAGACCGTGTCGCCATCGCCATGCGCAACTATCCTGAAGTTTTGATAGCAATGATGGCGATTAGTTCCATTGGTGGTGTCATCGTGTTTCTCAACGGTTGGTGGACCACTGAAGAACTCGACTACGCCCTTTCCGATAGCGGAGCGCAATTGGTCTTTGCCGACGGCGAACGGGCAAAACGCCTGCGGCCCTTGATTGACAGTCATGCATTGCGTCTGGTTGGTGTGCGTGAAGCAGAAGAATGCGCTGCCCATGCCTATGGTGAACTGATGCAGTTGGATGAAAAAGTCACTGTACCCACCTATGATCCGCATCCAGATGATGATTTTGCGATCATGTACTCCTCTGGCACCACCGGTCATCCCAAAGGTGTGGTTCAAACCCATCGAGGGGCGATCTCAGCCGTTTATTCATGGTGGATGACCGGGTTACTGATACCGCTGACGATGTCCGCTGAAGAATTTGCTGCCAAGGAACTGCGCCCGAAGGCTGCACTGGTTGTAACTCCCCTGTTCCATGTGACCGCCACCCATTCGATGTTCCTGTTGAGCCTGCCTATGGGGGGCAAGCTGGTTCTCATGTATAAATGGGATGCTGAAGAAGCGGTGAGATTGGTCGAACAGGAAGGCATCACCCGCTTCATGGGCGTTCCCACCCAGTCTGCCGAGCTCATGGAAGCCGCAAGACGCCTTGGCGCAAAACTGCCAACTCTGGAATTTCTCGGCTCGGGTGGGGCCAAACGCCCACCTGTGCAGGTGGGACAATTGCACAAAACCTTCCCTCACGCGGCTATTGCCACCGGCTGGGGCATGACCGAAACCAACGCCATTGGCATCGGTACATTTGGTGAGGATTATATTGCCCGACCTAATTCCGCTGGCCGCCTTTATCCTCCCTTGCAGGAAATGTGCATCCTCGATGATGAAAGGCGGCGACTACCGGTTGGTGAGACGGGAGAGATTGTCGTCAAAAGCGTTGCCAATATGCGCTGTTATCTCAACCAGCCGGAACCCACCGCAGAGATATTGCAGGATGGTTGGTTGCATACTGGCGATCTTGGATATGTGGATGACGAAGGATTTGTAACCATAGTTGACCGCAAGAAAAGCATCATCATTCGTGGTGGGGAAAACATTTCTTGTCTGGACGTCGAAGCTGCCTTACATCGACATCCCCATGTGCTGGAAGCTGGCGTATTCCCGGTTCCCGACGAAAGGCTGGGTGAGGTCGTTGGGGCCGGCATACAACTGCGCCCCAATTTGGACCTGACCCAAGAGGATTTAGTTGCATTCCTGACAAAACACATCGCCCGGTTCAAAATCCCGCAATATATCTGGTTTCAGAAACATCCTCTGCCCAGAGGGGCGACTGACAAGATCGACAGACGTGTGCTCAGCCAATTATGCCTCGAACGTCATGAGTGACAGAAATTTCTCCACCGTGCATCGCGCCCGCATCAAACCGGGCGGATCAACGCTTCCTGGGTCACACTGGCGATCAACATTCCATCGCGAGAATAGATCGACCCGCGATTGAAGCCTCTTGCTCCACCGCTGAACAGCGCATCCATGGTGTAGAGATGCCAGTCTTCAAAATCGACCGGTCCGTGGAACCACATGGAATGATCGAGACTTGCCGTCATGACTCCCTTCTTGAACCAGCTCAACCCGTGGGGACGCATGGATGAACCGAGCAAATGCATGTCCGATGCGTAAGCCAGCAAGCACTGGTTCATGTGTGAATCGGCCTCCTTCGCACCCTGCATGCGAAACCATATGTGATTTACGTCGGATTTGGGCGAGGGTTCAAAATGGTCCTGTGGGTCAATTTCACGAATTTCGATTGGCCGCAGTCGCAAGTAGGCAGCCCGTTTGTCGCTGTCGAGCTTATGGGCATTTTCAGCCCGTAAGTCGGCAGAAGACTTCAGGCCTTCCGGAGGTTTAACATCCGGCATTTGATGCTGATGGGACCAGCCTTCCTCTTCCACATGAAAGGAAGCAGATAAGTTGAGTATCTGGCGGCCATGTTGGATGGCAACCACGCGACGGGTGGTAAAACTGCGCCCATCGCGGGAGCGGTCAACATTGTAAATAACCGGAATGCGGGGATCGCCTGGCCGCACAAAATAGGCATGGAGAGAGTGGCAATTGCGCGCGTCTACGGTCTTGCACGCGGCGGCAAGTGCCTGCGCAATGACATGACCCCCAAAAATACGAACACTGGTCTCGCCACCCGTCCCGGTGCCGCAAAACAGATCAACTTCAAGGCGCTCCACATCGAGCCAGCCAAGCAGTTCGGCAACAGCATCTGTCATAGATCATTTTTCCTGTGTGTCTTTTCAATCCGGATCGACCGGGGGCAAGGCAGGTCCTGCCGCTTCAATATCTGCTGCAGCCGACAGTAAGCTGTCTTCGCGGAATTTCGCACCAATCAACTGAACACCCACAGGCGTATGGTCGGGTTGAATTCCAGTGGTCACCGTCAGGCCGGGCAATCCGAGAAAGGGTGGCGCGATCTGGGGCAATTGGGCTGCCAGAACCCGGTCAAATGCAGCAGGCGACTCCACATCAAGATTGTTTGGAAACGGAGTTTCTCCCGAAACAGGGCAGAGTATAATCGGATATTTATCAAAGAATTCATTCCATTGGCGCATCAGGGTCACGCGGCGCTGCAGACAGTCAAGTAGACCATTCACATCCGGCGCTTCGCAATGGCGCTGCAATTGCGCATAGACAAAACAGGCATCCGGGTCATCTTCCCTGGCGACCATCTGTTCCACTCCGCGCCTGAATTCCGCCAGCCATAGCACCAGTTGCAGCTGCATCGGTTCGCGCATGTCAGGGCATTCGACCTCCTCTACTTCCCAACCGGCGTCCGTCAACCGCCGTGCTGCATCATCGAGCGCCGCAGATACTTGCGGGGTAATCTGCAGGTCAGACGGAGTTTTACAAAGCGCCACCCGCTTGGCCTGGGGCGGGAACTCAAGTGGGACGGGCACCCACCATGGATCGCTGGCGTCAGCAGCAGCCATCGCTTCAAAACCCAGCTTCACATCGGAGATCGTGCGGGCCAGAGGCCCGGATACGGCCATGACCTGCCCGCCAATATGACGATCAGCCGCGGAGAGATTGAGAGCCGGAATACGCCCCAATGATGGTCGCAATCCATGCAGCCCGCAAGCATAGGCCGGGTAGCGTACTGAGCCCGCAATATCTGTCCCATGACCAATTGCCCCCACTCCAGCTGCGGTCGCAGCGGCTGCACCACCTGATGAACCGCCCGGTGTGAGTTCACGGTTATGGGGGTTGAACGTGCTGCCATGCAGGCTGTTGCGGGCAAACCAGCGCAGGCTGAATGCTGGTGTATTGGTCCTGCCAATGATGATCGCGCCCGCTTTTCGCAGGTTTGCAACGACCGGACTATCCGTTTTCGCAATCAGGTTCTCTTGTAACCGCAATCCATTGGTCGTTGCATGGCCGTGCTGATCCACATTGACTTTTATGGTGATCGGCACACCTGCCAACGGACCTGGATCGTCTCCGGTGCTGATGGCCTTATCGATAGATCGAGCCGCTTGCAAAGCTTCGTCCGGCATTTCCTCCACGACGGCATTGATGCGCGAATTGACGACTTGCAATCGATCCAGAGTGCTTTTTGTAACCTCTTCCACCGACACGTCACCCTGCCGCACACGAGCCGAAATCTCAGCAGCACTCAATTCCCAAAGCTCAGACATGTTCGATTCCTTTCACACCCGGCAGGTCGACCTATTGCTCAATCATCAACGCCAATTGTTCACGCGCATGTGCCAAAAGGTCTTGCGCGTCGTTTACAGAGCCGGATTCGCAATAGATGCGAAGCTCAGGGGCATTTCCAGAAGGCCGAATATGTACAATGTCGCCATTTGAATAGGTCACGCGTAATCCATCTGTGTTGTTGAAACTGTCGACATCCAAATTGGATGCAGTGAGACATCTTGCCTTGCCTTGGTCGGTAGAAAGCAACTCGACCAAGCGCATGGAATGGTCGCGATCAACACCCACCAGACGATCGCTGACGGTTGCCCGTGACGGCAGCAGCGCCGACAGTTGCGACAATTTGAGATGCTTTTTTCTTGCCAGCGCTAAAACAGAAAGGATCGGCAAAACCGAATCTCGCGTTGGCAAGGCATCAATGGCCTCCCCGTTCCAGGGTGAGTTAAGAACACTATTGGTCAAAAAGCCACCATTGGCTTCAAAGCCAACTATTTTCGATGCATCTCCGTCTGCCGCCTTCTGCATGGCCGCAATCACATGGGGCGATCCTATTTTGGTGCGTGTGATCGCGTCAAACCAACCACATTTCTCCAGAGCCGTATTGGAAGAAACAGGAGTTACGACATGATCTGCCGCCAACGCATGGGCAGCCAGTATCCCAAGAGTATCGCCGCGCAGATAGTCACCCGTTTCATCGCCAAGCAAAGGGCGATCACCATCACCATCAGTCGAGACAATCGCATCAAGTTCATAGTAGCTCGCCCACTCCTCCGCTTCAATTGTATCTTCTGCACTTACGGCTTCGGTATCGATTGGAATGAAGCTTTCAGACCTTTTGATTGGTACGACTTCCGCACCGAGATCAGCCAAAATTTGTGAGAGCAAATCGCGACCTGCGGCACTGTGTTGATAGTGACCTATGCGCATTCCTTCCAGCACACCGCCAAATGCATACCTGTAGCGCTGATGCCATTTTTCTTCCGATTTAGATTCAACTTCAAGTTCTATTTCATTGTTTTTTATTGATCTTCCATCAAAATTACCTGCCGGATATTCAGCCAAACTGCACAGGATGGGTACCTCGTCCTCTTTCAACATCTCCCCGTCGCTGCGATAGAATTTGATACCGTTGCGATCAAAGGGAATATGACTGCCGGTAATCATGATCGCCGGAGCACTATCCTGCAGCGCTGAAAAAGCCAGCGCTGGAGTAGGCAGGACCCCACACCAGACAGCACGACATCCAGCCTGTTCTACAGCACTGATGCAGGCAGCAGCAATGCGGGGTGACGACGGGCGCAAATCCATCGCGACCCAGACATTTGAACCATCGGGAAGGCCATGGCTATTTCTTAAATGGGACAGAAACGCCAGCGTATAGGCAAAACAAGTCGCATCATCCAGTTCCTCAACCAGACCCCGAACGCCGGAAGTGCCAAATTTGGCAGCCGATTTCTCTATTATATCTGCACAAGTGGTCACGACAACGCTATCCGCGCCCGACAAAAGGCATGGTGTTGGACATGACGGTCATAAACAGGACATTGGCATCCAGTGGCAGGCTTGCCATATGCAGAACGGAGTCTCCGACATTTTGCACATCCATGGTAGGCTCCGGCTTCATGGTTCCATCTGCCTGCGGCACACCACCACTCATCCGCGCTGTCATGTCGGACGCCGCATTGCCAATGTCGATCTGACCACAGGCAATATTGTGCTTGCGACCATCAAGTGAAATCGACCGGGTCAGGCCGGAAATGGCATGTTTGGAAGATGTATATGGCGCAGAACCGGGCCGTGGCACATGAGCGGAAATCGAACCGTTATTTATGATACGACCACCCTGAGGAGACTGGTCCCGCATCATCTGATAGGCCCGATTGGCCACCAGAAATGCACCGTTCAGGTTCACATTGATGACGGTCGACCAGTCATCCAGAGTCAAGTCACCAAAGTTGATCGAGCCGACATTTGTACCAGCATTGTTGAAAACGACATCCAGCCGCCCGTGACTCGATTTGATGGCAGCAAAAAGACCATCGACTGAGTCCGGGTCGGTAACATCGCTGGCAATGGCTTCAAACACCCCCTGGGTGAGGTCTCCGGTTTCTTGCAAGGCTTCAAGTCGTCGCCCGGTACCAACAACTGTATATCCGGCTTTTGCAAGTGTCACGGCCGCGTTGCGCCCTACCCCTGATCCTGCACCCGTCACCAACGCAATTTTGTTCATTCAACATCTCCCTGTTTGTTGTCCATTCCCTACACGTTTCGTCGCTCATGGCATAGTCAAAGCTGGCAATGATGTCGCATTTTGAATTTCGCAATTCATCACAGCGGTGCTACCGTCTTTCCATGGCTCACTCCTCTCTTATCATCGACAATTTGCAATACGCGTATTGGTCGGAAAAGATATTCAGGCAGATGAATGATGGCGGTGTGTCTGCCGTGCATGTAACCATCGCTTACCACGAGCAATTCCGCGAAACTGTTGCCAATATTGAAGCGTGGAACCGTTGGTTTGAAGCCTTCCCGGATTTGATTTTTCAAGGTTTTACAGCGCAGGACGTTGAGCGCGCCCGAAGTGAAGGCCGCACGGCTATACTCTTTGGGTTCCAAAATCCGTCGCCCATGGAGGACGATATCGGTTTGATTGAAATTCTGCACCGGTTGGGCGGGAGATTCATGCAGCTTTCCTATAACAACCAGTCCTTTCTGGCCACGGGATGTTATGAAAGCGAAGACCCTGGCATTACTCGGTTCGGAAAACAGGCCATTACCGAAATGAACCGCGTGGGCATGGTCATCGATATGAGCCATTCAGCAGAGCGGTCCACCCTTGAAGCCATTGATATGTCATCGCGTCCAATAGCCATAACCCATGCCAATCCCCATGCCTGGCACCCGGCACTGCGCAATAAGTCCCATGCGGTATTGGATGCGCTCACTCGTGCTGGCGGTATGCTGGGCTTTTCACTCTATCCACACCATCTCAAACATGGATCAGATTGCACGTTGGAAAGCTTTTGCACGGCAATTGCAGACGCTGCGGAAAAATATGGCGCTGAACATCTGGGCATAGGTTCTGATCTTTGTCAGGACCAGCCAGACAGCGTTGTGGAATGGATGCGCAACGGCAGATGGAGCAAAACCCTTGACTATGGTGAAGGCAGCGTGTCGCAGGCTGGATTTCCGCCCCAGCCGGACTGGTTTGTCGACAATCGCGATTTTGGAAACATAGCCTCCGGGCTGAAAGCCGTTGGTTTCTCACCAGAGGAGGTCGACGGGATCCTGGGGAAAAACTGGCTGAACTTTTACGCGCACGCCTTCGAGCCACAACAGTAGGAATAGCCATGTCCAGACCCGCAATGGCCAACCAGAAACCTCCTGAACAAGTCGAATTGCGACCTGCAAGTCAGGTCATGCGGCTGGAACGGTTGGGCAGTTTTTTCCCAACGCGACTAAGCTTTCTGAGATCGCTGCTACGCAAGCTGGCCAGCGACGATGCCAAACTGGAAAGGCCAGCCTTTCAGCTCAACGACGATGGTTATGGCCATGCCGTTTATCAAATCTCAATGGATGGCAGACCATACAGCCTGATTGCCTATTCCCAACCCCTTGCCCCTGAACAACGCACTGACAGGGTTATCGCTGAAGCATGGGACGCCTGTTTCGTTCTTTATGACGGACGACCCGATGCAGACGATATTTCCCGAATCGAAGCCAGTGCCCTACGTCAGGAGGCCGGTCACTACGATGAGAAAGTGTTGGTACTGTCCCGGGCCAATAAAAGTGTGCGCCTGTTTGAACATGTTGTGGACAGATTGTCGGCGGGTCACCAGCCAGACGCAGAAATGATAAGCAAGATCGGCTATTTGATGCGCACAACAGCCGTCTATGGCAATGGCAAGTTCGGCATGGCCGACAGGGCAGATTTCTTCGAACGCCCAACCCTTTCCCAGCCTTTTCGGTTGGAAATGCTCACCGTATATCTCATTCGCGAATTCACATTGGATCTCGTTGATCACGTGGCGCGGCGGAAATCTGAATCGACGTTCACCCCGCTGTCCTGGGAATTTCGAGTTCAGCTTGGCATTGGTAACTCCACAGGCCTTGGTATGGCGCCATTTCTGGTCAGCCATCCCATCTTGATCAACAACTGGATGCTGGTGCGCGAAACCGCCCTTGCGCGAGTGCGTGCGGTGAGGACAGCCAGCGAAGAACAGACCACCACGTTTTTGACCCTTTTGGGGAAAGTGCGCACCCATTTGGCTGAATGGTTGGTTGATGATGAGTTTGAAATGGCGCGCATAGTGCAGTTACGCTCAGAATTTGATGCACTTGCTCCTAAACTCATGAATATGGTCGGCGGGGAATACCCATGGGATAAAATTTACAGAGCTGCAGATTCCGGGTCGAGCAGCTTGCAGGAACTGATGGTATCGCTTGTCCTGGAACCCAATGGCGAGCTTGTCGACGGCTTGTGCGACTGCATGGAAGACCGTTCCGGTTCCAGACTTGACCCGCTGATGACGACGGGGGCCTTGCAGGAATTGATTAATCAACATTATGGCTGGGCGCTTGCACTGGACCTGTTCGATCCCGATGAAACGGCCCTGGTCTGGTATGTATCTGAAGAAAAGCTTGAACCGCGTCTGGGCGACCGAAATGCCCCACGGGATGAGCGGCGGGAAATGCCACATCATATCGCGGCTAAAGTACAGGAATTGGCTGGAGACCTGAGTGCGCAGAACAGGAAAACACTGCTTGCAGAGTTTCTCATGATGCACCCCCGCCACCGGGACAGCGTGCGCAGAATTCAAACAATAGCCCGGCACCCTTATGGTGAAATCCATGACAACCTGGTTGCACGCTCTGTGCGACCCATTGACCTGTTACGCTGCAAGTTGTCTTTTTTCGGCGCATCAAAGTTCGACCCAAGGTCTGACCGTTGGACCCGTATAACCCTTTTTCAGGGTGCTCCAACCGCAACAGACCTCACCGTCGACACAGCCGGTGATGTGTTTATGCCCACTTTTTCTCAGACCGGTGAAGCATGAAGCGGGCATTGAAAGCCGGCAGCACAATTCCTGCGCGATTTTCTGCAAATCAGTGGAAGGTCACAGTGTTGAAAGCCTGTGTGGGAGCAGGCGTAGCACGCGGCATTTCCGAGGACGTGGCAGATGCGGTTCTTGCACTGCTCTTGCTAGGACACGATCCGCTGGACGAACTGCTAATGTGCCTGGAAACATTCTCTCCTGCCAAACCGCCAAATGGTGACAGGAGCGAATCCGGGCAAATTCGATTTCAACAGGTTTCACTTCTAAATCACGGGCCATCCATGATCGATCTGGCCCAGGCAGGTAACATCGTTAGCTTCCCAAATGAGCAACCGGTGTTGATTGCGGGATTGGCACAGGCACGCGCCATGAGCAACGGGAGAGGTTTTGAAATCGCCACTGGCAATAGTGAATGGGTGACACCCGAACGCTTCCTTGCCGAAAGGCCAGCAGTATTTCAAGGCGCGGAACTCAGCCTGAGACAGACAGGAGAACAGAATATTCCTCGCCTCACGCGCTGCAATGCACCGCAACCAAATCCAGATCATTGGGCAAAGCTGCAATGTTTTGCAAATTTGATTTTGGTTCCGGCAGACAGCACAAACCGCGCAGATGCAGGTGCGGGCCTCACAGATAATGACTGACAGCAACAGGTACAAACATGTCACAAAACCTAATGACTTTGGATCAAATTGAAAGCCTTGCCAAAACTGCTCTGATCGGAGCTGGTGCGAGCGAAGCCAATGCAGCTTCAGTTGCCCGTTCAACCTGGCGTGCCGAGCGCGACGGTGTACGCAGCCACGGATTGATGTACGTTCCGATTTATGCAGAACACGTGCAATGCGGCAAGGTTGACGGTCAGGCTGTTCCTGATGTCAAAAAACCGAAACCTTCAGTAGTTCGTGTGGATGCGCGATCCGGCTTTGCCCATCCCGCGATTGACGCTGGATTTGACACCCTGATTGACGCTGCCCGTGCACAGGGTATTGCCGTGATGACACTATTCAATTCATATAATTGCGGTGTGCTTGGCCATCATGCCGAACGCATCGCCGAGACCGGAATGGTCGGGTTGTGCTTCACCAACGCACCGGCTTCCATCGCGCCCACAGGTGGCTCCAAGCCGGTTTTGGGCACCAACCCGTTCGCTCTTGGTGTGCCCGGCGAGGATGGCGTTGCTTTTGTCATCGACCAATCCGCCAGCGCAATCGCGAAAAGCGAAATCATGCTGCGCAATCGTGAGGGCATGGCAATCGAGCTCGGCTGGGCGCTCGATGCTGACGGCAACCCAACCACCGATGCAGCCGAAGCGCTCAAAGGTTCCATGGTTCCCAGCGGCGGGGCCAAGGGCTTTGGCGCAGGCCTGTTGGTTGAAGTATTCGCAGCAGCCCTCTCGGGCGCTGTTCTAGGGAAAGACGCAAGCCCGTTTTCAGGAACCACTGGCGGTCCGCCAAATACCGGGCAGTGCTTCATTGCAATCGATCCGGGAAGTCTGTCCGGCGGTCATTTCGCCGACCGTATTTCAAGTCTTGCAGCCGCATTGACAGAGCAGGACGGTACCCGACTGCCGGGAAGCCGTCGCGTCAATGCACGCACAAGTACAAAAGACGGTGTGCAAGTGGAAGACGCCCTGATTGAGCGCATTCGGGCATTCTGTCAGTAGTACGTGTCCAGAGCACTCCAAGACTGGCGCAACCTTACGCCTGTTTTGCATCTATCGCCGCTGTTGTGATTTCCGGGGCGTCAATCTCGCGAGCCTTTTGTGCCAGTAATTTTCGCTGATAGCGGCCTTGCACGAAGTCGACAAGAACCAAAACGATAAGCACGAAATAGAAGGTACTTTTGGCCATGGGTTCAACGGCGTACCCAAACATCTTGATATGAGCGAGATGACCACCTTCCGACACTAGCATTATGCCAACAATAAACAGGACAAACAGGCCCAGCACTTCATACATGCGGTTGGCGGCCAGAAAAGCCGAAACCCGGTCTGCAAGAAAAATCATCATCAAACCGGAAATGATGATTGCTATCGCCATGATCGCAAAAACTTTGGTCAGGGCCAGCGCTGAAAGAATGGAGTCAAAGGAGAAAACCAGATTCATAAGCACGATCCAGAACACAGCACTCGCTACTGATCGCTGAGGACGGTCACTGTGAACATCAGGATCATGCACCGCCAGCATGTGCATTATCTCCTTCATCGCAGTGTAGATGATGAAGGCCCCTCCAAACAGCACGATCAGCGAATGACCGTTGATACTGCCCTCGAATATGCCTTCTAGATTGATTCCAAACAGAGGATCCTGAAAATAGGCAATCGCCTGTACTACCACAAAGAGCAGTACAATTCGAAGGGCAATGGCCAGCAGGATACCGATGCGTCGCACCTTGGCCTGGCTGGCCTCTTCCACGCGTTTTGATTCAATTGAAATATAGAGCAGGTTGTCAAAACCAAGCACGGCTTGCAGCATCACCAACATGAACAGGGTGAACAGATTTTCAAGTGTCAACAGGTCTGACATGGAGTATCTCCGAAGCTGCGGGGCGGCGCAGGGCCCTCAATTGACCGTCAGGCTGTCGTAAAAACCACCTGCGGATATGGATATCGTGAATTGAAACCTTATCTCGCCTGTAGCGTATTTAAACCAACAAGCAAATCTGGAAAATGAATATGACAACTCAAGCTCCACCTTGGAAACATGTATGGATAACTGGGGCGAGCTCCGGTCTTGGGGAATACACCGCCCGTTTGCTTGCCCAAAAAGGTTGCAAAATCTCCATTACCGCACGGCGACTGGACAAGTTGCAGGCGATTGCAAAGGATGAACCCAATATCTCCATTTATCCGGCAGACGTCACTAATTCAGAAGCTTTGAAGAAAGTGGTTGCCGAGATTGAAGATCAGAACGGCCCGGTCGACCTGGCTGTGTTCAGCGCCGGCGCCTGGTTCCCCAGTTCAATTTTTGATCTGAAGGTTGAAAACTTCGCCCGCACACTGGACGTCAACGTGATGGGAGTGGTCAATGCCCTTGATGCGATATTGCCAAGAATGCTTGAGCGTGGGCAAGGCCACGTATCCTGGGTATCGTCGGTCGCCGGCTATATCGGCCTGCCCAATTCAGCAGCATACGGAGCTTCAAAATCCGCGTTGATTAGCCTTGCAGAATCGGTTCAGGCTGAATTGCAGAAAAAAAACATAGCAGTCAGCGTGATCAACCCCGGATTCGTGCGTACCCAACTGACCGACATGAACAAGTTTCCCATGCCTTTTTTGATGGAACCGGAAGAAGCCGCAGAAAAAATGGTGCGGGGACTGGAACGCAAAAAGTTTGAGATCGCATTCCCATGGCAAATGGAACTTATTCTCAAAACGCTACGAATACTGCCCTATGGCTTGTCTTTGCGATTGATCAAACGCCTGACTTGATTTCGCTGCCGTAGTGAACACGCGATTTCGGAGCAGGTGGGCGCGTATTCAGACGCAACCCTTTCTTCCAGAGTTTCAATGCTTCCCAATGAATGCCTGCTACAATTTTAGCTGTCATCAATGGATACGCAAAAAGCATTTTTACAAGTGCCATATCGCTCAAGCGTGATGCGGCTCCCTTGAAATGTGTGCGCAACAATGGCTTGCCATCGGTCTTTAGGGCAACGCCCACAGTTAGGTCGTCGCTGGGCTCATTGACGTGAAACGTATAACGGCCCTCAACCTGGTTGAATGGGGATACAAAAAAACTTTTGTCGATATCATGTGTGTAGGTGTTTCCGCGCGCTGGTCCGGCAGGAAGTACATAGGTCAAATCTTCACCAAATGTATTTCGAACTTCATAAATCATCAGCACGGGCTGGTTCTGATCATTGACACAATAATAAACAGTTAGCGGGTTGAACGCATACCCAAACAGTCGGGGATAAAACAGCATGATAATGCGGCTGACTTGATCCTCGCATCCTGCCTTTCTGACCTGCTGCCAGGCAAATTCGGAAAGGGGCGTACCATCGCGATGGCCGTGGTCCGTTTCACGCAGACTGAAAATATTTAATCCGTTCAGGGAAAACAGTCTCAATCGCCCTGCAAGAGTTTGCAATCGATCCAAATCCACAGCCATGGAGAACACACGATAGTTCAACTTGTGCTCTACTGGTCTCACACGCTTGTGGACCACTTCACCGCAATAAAGAACACCGTCTTGCATGGTCACTCGGCCGCCTCGCGAATTTCCGCCAGTCTGTCCATAAAGATTCGTCCTGACTCGTTTTCAACAGTCCATGGCCTGCGCACATTTCCCAATTGCTCAGCAACCGCCAGACCGGACTGCAGACCGTCTTCGTGGAAACCGGAGCCAAAATGTGCACCGCAATACCAGGTCCGATTGGTGCCCTGCAATGACCACAGGTCGCGCTGGGCTTCCATGGCTTTTCCATCAAAGACCGGGTGCATGTAATCTATGCTGGTCGCAACCCCCTCAATTCGGGCTGATTCCGGTGGGTTAAGTGTCACAAACACATCTCTTTTTGTTGGCAAATCCTGCAGACTGTTCATCCAATAAGTCAGGCACAGATCGGGATCACCTTTAGCCACGCCACTTTGACCCAATTCCATGTAATTCCAACTCGCCCAGGTCAGTTTGCGCTTTGGCATGAAACGTCGGTCAGTGTGCAGAACAGCCCGGTTCCTGGAATACTGAAACGAACCCAGCAGATCCTGTTCGACAAAACTCGGATCGCTAAGCATCCCCAAGGCTTGGTCCGCGTGGCTGGCTATGACCACGTGATCGAAGCGCTCGGTTCCATTGCGCGTATTCAATTCAACGCAATGGGGATAGCGTTTGATGCCGCTGATGGGACTGTTCGTAACGATCCTGATATAGGAATCTTCCAGAACCTTGTCGATGTAGGAACTCGCCCCACCCTGCACTGTGCCCCAGCTAGGACGACCGGATACCTGCAGCAATCCATGGTTTTGAAAAAACCGGATAAAGGCCTTGGCCGGATAGTCGAGCATGTCTTGCAAACGGCTCGACCAGATAGCCGCGGCCATGGGGAGCAGGTGATATTTTGCAAAATCATCTGAATATCCAAGGCGCTTTAAATAGTCAGACAGGCTTTCATCATCACAAAGCGAAGGCAGCGATGCCGGTGCTTCTTTGAAAAAACGCAAAATATCACGAATCATCCGCCAGTGGCGAGGGCGAAAAATGTTGGATGGCTGGGCAAACAGGCCGTGATATGTGCCACCC
>JBPCWM010000282.1:0-16288 GCA_051009515.1 Rhizobiaceae bacterium
GGCGACACCCTGGTCAATCCAATGGGCAACATCCTTGAGCGGGAGTTGGGTGATGGCGTCTTCAAGTCCAGCGGTTGCCAGATCAAGCAACATGACCCGGGATTCATCAATGCGCTGCCAGTTCCAGTTCCTGAACAAGGCCGCGAGCTGCACAGGAGCCAGCGGAGTGAGCCGAAATGTCAGTGGGCGATTAATCTTGCCAAAATCGTTGGCGAGATCATTCACACGCTGCTCCAGATCTTTGTAGTCACCCCGATCCATCGGATTGACTGAATTAATGCGCTTTGCATCATGCCCGGGAGACCGCCGCACTACCCATGTGCCGTCAAAGTGTGAAAATTCAGCAGGCCAGGAGCGGAACCCAATTGCCTCCAATTGGCGTATTTCCGGCAGTTCTTGGTTATTCGACATATGGGGCATTATCGGGCGCCCGGCTGCCTTGCGCCGTTACAGGACTGGACAGACCCAGGCCTGATTGACCCATTGGCCTGATCAGCTTCGATAATCACCATTGATTTCCACATATCCCTTGGTGAGATCACATGTCCAGACCCGGAACTGGCCATGGCCGATCCCAACATCCACTGTGATTGCGATCTCATCCTGGCGCATCACCTGCGAGGCTGCCTCTTCTTCATAGGTGGGGTCTCGTTCACCGGAAACGGCAACCCTCACATCACCGAAACTGATCGCCAGCCGGTCGCGATCAGCCGGTTCTCCAGCCTTACCAACCGCCATGACGACACGTCCCCAATTGGCGTCTTCCCCGGCAACGGCGGTCTTGACCAGCGGGGAATTGGCGATTGAGAGGGCTATCTTCTTGGCAGACACATCACTTTCAGCACCAGTGACAATCACCTCGACAAGCTTGCTGGCTCCTTCGCCGTCGCGAACGACTTGCAGGGCCAAATCCTGCAGCACCGCCTGCAAAGCGGATTTGAAAGCACCAAATCCCGCATCGCTCGATGATGCAAGCTCATTCGCATTTGCAGTGCCGGTGGCGAACAACAAAACCGTGTCACTGGTGGATGTGTCGCTGTCGACTGTTATGGCGTTGAAGCTATGTTCAGTTAGTTCGCTCAAGAGAGACTGCAATAAATCACCGGATACGGGGGCGTCTGTGACCAGAAACGACAACATGGTTGCCATGTCCGGAGCGATCATGCCCGACCCTTTGGCAATGCCATTGATCCGGCAGGCAATACCATCGAGATCAAACTCTGCGGTCGCGAGCTTTGCATAGGTATCGGTGGTCATGATGGCCTCTGCGGCCGCTTGCCATTGATCCTGTGTTGCACCTTCGGCCAATGATTGCAGATGACCGGAAAATGCAGAAGCGTCCAGTGGTTCTCCAATAACGCCGGTAGACGCCAGATAGACATCTTCCGGCGCGCACCCACAGGCTTTGGAGGCAGCCCTGGCGGTTAATTCAGTCGCTTCGGCCCCCCGAACACCGGTAAACGCATTGGCATTTCCGGCATTGACGACAACAGCTTTCGCCGTGGCACTGTCACCTGCGAGTATCCGCCGACACCAGTCAACCGGTGCAGAAGCACATCTTGACGTTGTGAAGACACCTGCAACACTGGCCGGTTGGTCAAACACCATGAGCAACAGGTCGGTTCGGCCAGCATATTTGATGCCGGCCTCTACCGTTGCCAACCGCACGCCCGCAATCGGCGGAAGTTGAGCCGGTGACTTTGGGGCGAGTGGGGATATCTTCATTATGGCGTGACCTTATTTCACTTCCGGCAGCTTGAGAGATTCGTCAAGAAGCTCAACACCGACCTTTTCACGCCCGGCCTTGACTGCTTCGGCATAGGCCTCAGCCATCAGCACCTGCTCCAGTTGAGGTTCGGCCTGTTCAAAGGTCGGCAGTGGCTGGTCGATCTTGTCTTCCACCTTGATGATGTGGAAACCAAACTGGGTTTTGACAGGCTCCTTGGAGAACGCACCCTTATCCAGTGCAAACGCCGCGGTTTCAAATTCCGGAACCATTTGCCCTTTTCCGAAAGTGCCAAGGTCACCACCTTTGGGACCGCTTGGCCCGGTGGATTTGGTCTTGGCCAGTTCGGCAAAATCTGCTCCACCTTCCAATTCCTTGATGATCGCCTCGGCTTCTTCTTGCGTTTTGACCAGAATGTGACGGGCATTGATCTGCTGTTGAGGTGTCATTTGTGCCACTTCGGTGTCATAGCGGCTTTTCACCATGTCTTCAGTCACTGTTGGCTGAATTTTCTTGAGAAAATAGTCGTTGTGCAGGGCGCGCGACCGCAACAGGGTCAAACGACGCATGAGTTCTGGATCTTTGTCCAGCCCGGCTTCTTCTGCCAGTATGGACATGGTCGTGAAATCGATAAGCGAATCCAGCACCCGTGCGCGGCGCTCGCCTTCCGGGACATTCTGGAATTGTTGCGCCATGTCCTTGGCCGCCTGATCGAGTTCCGCAGCTGTAATCGTACGATCACCAATTTTGGCCAAAGCTTTGCTGTCCTGAGCCAAGACGGAGGTTGAGTTTGCGCCAATTACGATCACCGCAACACCTGCAAACAACGTCGCGCGGGCAGTTTTGGTCAAAATTGATAGGATTGGTCTGCGGTTAATGCATGTGGTCATAAGGGTTCCCATGGGTGTTAAGATATTCTCGGTTTCTACTCTTAATTATACGACTTGAAACGATTGCCGGTTTTCCATTCATTTTGTGGTGTTGGAACTGATTGATCGCATCCGTTGACAAGCTTCGGCACCCCTCTTATCTGTCCCAGAAGCCAGCGTCCACTGATGTGGGTTGTAAACCCCGATTTTGACGCGTTTGGATTCAGTTATTTTTCTCTTTTGTCGGTCTTACGGGTGGCAATCAAGAGTGTCAGGGAAGTTTTTCATGATCAGTTTCGGCGGCATTGCGCGCAAATTTTTCGGGTCCGAGAATGAACGCCTTATCAAGAAATACCGGCCAACGGTAGATGCCATCAACGCGCTGGAACCGGAAATGGAAGCGCTCAACGATGAGCAACTTACTGGAAAGACAGACGAATTCCGCAAACAGATTGAGGATGGTACAAAGATTGACGACTTGCTGGTCCCAGCCTTTGCTGTCGCCCGAGAAGCCTCCAAACGATCCTTGGGTATGCGTCCGTTTGACGTGCAATTGATCGGCGGCATGATCCTGCATGAGGGCAAGATCGCTGAAATGCGCACTGGTGAGGGTAAGACCCTTGTGGCCACTCTTGCCGTCTATCTCAATGCCCTTTCGGGTGAGGGCGTGCATGTTGTGACCACCAATGACTATCTGGCAAGCCGCGATGCGGAATGGATGGGGCGTCTTTATGGATTTTTGGGCATGACAACCGGCGTGATTGTTCACGATCTCGATGATGCCCAGCGTCAGGAAGCATATAACTGCGATATCACCTACGGGACCAATAACGAATTTGGCTTCGATTATCTGCGCGACAACATGAAGATGGACATTGAGGAAATGGTGCAGCGCGAGCATCATTTCGCGATTGTGGATGAGGTGGATTCCATTCTGATAGATGAAGCCCGTACACCTTTGATCATTTCCGGGCCTGTGGACGATAAATCCGATCTCTACACGCAAATCGACAAGTTCATTCCGCTGATTGATGACGGTGATTATGAGCTGGATGAAAAGCAGCGCTCGGTGAACTTTACCGAAGAGGGTACGGAAAAGCTCGAAAACATGCTGACCGAAGCCGGAATACTCAAAACAGGCTCGCTCTATGATGTGGAAAATGTTGGTGTGGTTCACCACGTCAACAATGCGCTGAAGGCGCACAAGCTGTTTGACCGGGACAAGGACTATATGGTGCGCAATGGTGAGGTGATAATCATTGATGAGTTCACCGGTCGCGCCATGTCCGGGCGGCGCTTTTCCGATGGCCAGCATCAGGCGCTGGAAGCCAAGGAAAACGTGGCCATCCAGCCCGAAAACCAGACATTGGCCTCCATCACATTCCAGAACTATTTCCGCATGTATGAAAAACTGGCCGGCATGACCGGTACTGCCATGACGGAAGCCGCTGAATTTGGTGATATTTACAGCCTGGATGTTGTTGAAGTCCCAACCAATATGCCGGTTGTCCGTATCGACGAAGATGATGAGGTCTACCGCACAGTAGAAGAAAAATATGTTGCCGTAGTGCTGGATATTGTGGCGGCGCAAAACGCAGGCCAACCGGTGCTTGTGGGCACGACGTCTATTGAAAAATCCGAATTACTGTCCTCCATGCTGTCGGACAAGAGCAAACTGAAAGCCATGCAGAAGATGGTGCAGCAGCGTTTGGACGGCATCAAGGAAGGTAAAGAGCCAGAACTGCGCGCCTATCTGGAAGAGGCGATTGCCGCTCTGGAAGGTGCGATCAAGGCAGGCGGTGTAAAGCATGAAGTGCTGAACGCCCGCTATCATGAACAGGAAGCGCTGATCATCTCACAGGCCGGTGTGCCGGGGTCAGTAACAATTGCAACCAATATGGCCGGACGCGGAACAGATATTCAGCTGGGCGGCAACCTCGATATGCGCCTTGATCATGAGCTGGAAGGCAAGTCCGAAAAGGAAGCTGAAAAGCTGACCGAATCCATCACCGCAGAAGTTGCCAAGTTGAAGGAAGAGGCATTGGCGGCAGGCGGCCTTTATGTTCTCGCAACCGAACGCCATGAAAGCCGCCGCATCGACAATCAGTTGCGTGGCCGCTCCGGCCGTCAGGGTGACCCAGGGCGCTCCAAATTCTTCCTGTCGCTGCAGGATGATCTCATGCGAATTTTCGGTTCCGACCGGATGGATGGCATGTTGCAGAAACTCGGTCTGCAGGAAGGCGAGGCAATTGTTCATCCTTGGATTAACAAGGCTCTGGAAAAGGCTCAGCAGAAGGTTGAAGCGCGCAATTTTGACATCCGCAAGAACCTGCTGAAATTCGATGATGTGATGAATGATCAGCGCAAGGTTATTTTCGATCAACGCATTGAAATGATGGAGGGCGAAGATATGTCCGAAGTTATTTCTGAAATGCGTGAGGAAGTTGTTGACGGTCTCATTTCTTCGACCATGCCTGAAAAAGCCTATCCTGATGAATGGAAAGTCGAAGAACTTGCCGAGGGTGTGCAGCAATATCTCAATCTGGACCTGCCGGTTGCAGAATGGGCTCAGGAAGAGGGCATTGATGAACAGGGCGTGCGGGAACGCATTCTGGAGGCCTCCAACAAGGCAGCCGAAGAAAGATCACAGCGCTTCGGACCTGAAGTGACGCAGATGGTTGAAAAATCCATCCTGTTGCAAACGCTCGATCACCTGTGGCGTGAACATCTTGAAAATCTTGAACATCTGCGCTCCGTCATCGGATTCCGTGGATATGGACAGCGCGATCCACTATCGGAGTACAAGTCAGAGAGTTTTGAGCTGTTCAACTCCCTGCTGGGCAATCTCAGACAGGCTGTAACAGCCCAGATGATGCGGGTGGAACTGGTTCAACAGGCTGCCGAGCAGGAACACCAGCCCTTGGAAATGCATGCAAGTCATATCGATCCGTTAACCGGTGAGGACGAAATTGCCGATTATGACGGCGCCGATTACGGAAAGGCCATTGTCACCCCATCACGGGCGCAGGCTGCAGAAGGACGCAACCCCGACGACCCTTCAACCTGGGGTCGTGTTGGGCGCAACGAACCCTGTCCTTGTGGATCAGGGCTCAAATACAAGCACTGCCACGGAAAAATTTCGTAGCAACAGACTGATAACTGTCCATTGCCGCTGACAGCGGATCGGGCAGTCGGTGGTTGATTTCCAGAGTCTGTCCGGTTTCGATGAATGCGGTGAACTCTAACCCGCCGGTTTCAGCAGGGACTTGGCCGTATCCGTGCTGGACGGGGCTGGTTGTTTCAAAACAACCGGTTTGATCACGTTGGAGCGATTGGGAACCGTAACACCGGGCAAGGCCTGCTCAATGGTCAATGGTTGAATCGGTGCACTTTTGCGAAATTGGGACTTTGCCACCAGTTTCTCAAATTCCACATTGTATTTGTTTTGTTGCTTGACGTATGCGGTTGCCAGCGAGGCGGGCATGGTGCGCTTGGGGCATCGCCCGGAAGATGGATAGCGAGCAGATGATTCGGTATTGAATTCATATCGTTTTTCGCAAACATCCACCTTGGGTGGAACGCGGGTGATCTCAAAGTGATCATAGCCCTTTTTGAGCATTTTCCAGAACTCAAAATGTTTGTTATCACGGTTTTTGACCATATTCTTGGTAGTTGGCCGGAACGGATAAGCCTGAACCTGAAACGCTTTTTGCCCGCCCTTGAAGGCGTCACGGGCCAGTGCATAAATTTCTTCAATACGTTCGTCTGTCATGGAATAACAACCAGCAGACGAGCACGCCCCGTGCACCATCAGATGTGAGCCAGTGCGTCCATGGGAACGATCATAGGCGTTGGGGAAGCCCATATTGAACGCCAGATGATACTCGGAATTGGGATTCATCTGATGCCTGTTGACGTTGTAATACCCTTCCGGCGCCTGACGGTCACCTTCCTTGAACTTCGGGCCAGGTTTTCCCGACCATTTGCAAATCTCATAGGTCGCCAAAAGACCGTATCGGCCTGTATTGCGGCGTTTCCAGACCTCCAGCTGATTTTCTTCCTTGAAGATTCTCATCATGATGGGCGACGTCAAAGTCATGCCCTGCGACTTCATCTTGGCTACCAGCTTGTTGGGAACCGGCTTGTTGGCCTTCTGGTTGATGCCGTCTAATGGCCCCTGACACGCGGCCAAAAGCACAAGAATCCCGCCGACCAGCGCAGCCTTGCTCACCTGATATGGAGTTGTGAATTTGATCATTTGAAAACTGATGCTACAAACTTGCTTGATGCGCTTCATACACTCTTAATCTTGCGAATGTCTTGACACACAAAGCCGGTCTCACGTCTTTGTCATGTCAGGCGATCACAATGTGTTGCCGGTTTTTCACACCGTCATCGGTGTGTCCAGACAAACAATGGCGATTTGATGGTAGATTGACTTGAGGATGCGGTTTAATCCCGAAATGACCATATAAGCGGGTCTGATTTAATAAAAATGCAGCCAAGACCCGGACAAGGATCATTATTACTCTAGCCTGTGTGTTTTACCTCACGTAAATACGGTTCATGCCAAAGCAAGACCCCCATCTCAAGTCACTCATTGATTCCGACAAACTGCGTGAGGAGCTGACCGCTCTGACCGCCCAAAATGACGGTGACGGCAGTGACAGCAAGATCCGCATGCAGGTGCTGGCTTTGTTGAAGGAGCGCTCGAAGGAAGGGCGCCAAACTGCAGAAAACCTGCTCATGGAAGATGGGTCTGGCAATGCCTGTGCCGAGCGCCTTTCCTTCCTTCAGGATGAAATTATCCGCTGCCTGTACGACTTTGCTGTCGTGCATGTATTCCGGGCATCAAACCTGTCGGCTGGTGAGCGCATGGCAATCATCTGTGTGGGTGGCTATGGCCGCGGCACCCTCGCTCCGGGTTCCGATCTCGATCTACTCTTTCTCCTGCCCTACAAACAAACCGCGCTGGGCGAGAGTCTTGTTGAATACATGCTCTATATGCTGTGGGACATGGGCTACAAGGTCGGCCACGCGACGCGTAATGTTGACCAGTGCATATCGCTTTCACGCGGTGATATGACCATCCGAACGTCAATTCTGGAGGCTCGGTTCCTGTGGGGTGAAGAGCCCCTTTATGTCGAGCTTGTGGAACGGTTTGACAAGGAGATCGTTCAAAAAACCGCACCAGAATTCATTGCCGCCAAACTGGCCGAACGCGACGCACGGCACACAAAATCCGGCCAGTCACGCTATCTTGTTGAGCCAAATGTCAAAGACGGGAAAGGCGGGTTACGCGACCTGCACACGCTTTTCTGGATTTCAAAGTACTTTTTTCGGGTTCGCACCCAACAAGAATTGCGCGCAAAGAAGGTCTTTTCGGCCTCGGAATTCCGAAAATTCAGGAAAGCCCAGGATTTCCTCTGGGCGGTGCGTTGCCACATGCATTTCCTGACCGGCCGGTCTGAAGAACGCCTGTCCTTTGATATCCAACCCCAACTGGCGGAACGGCTTGGCTATATCGACAGACCGGGATTGAGTGCAGTTGAACGTTTCATGAAGCACTATTTCCTGATCGCCAAGGATGTGGGTGATCTCACACGGATTTTGTGTTCCACTCTGGAAGAACGTCAGGCCAAGAAAACCGCCGGGATATCCGGGATTTTGCGGTCGTTCAACAACCGACGCAAAGTCATTCGCGGGACAACGGATTTCGTAAACCTCAATGATCGCATTCAGCCTGCCAGCGAGGATGTGTTTACCAAAGACCCGGTCAACATCCTTCGCATGTTTCAGATTGCGGAGGAGAAGGGGTTACTGTTCCACCCGGACGCCATGCAGCTGGTGTCGCGATCCTTGAAACTGGTCGACAGGAACCTGCGCAAATCTGCACCTGCCAATGCAGCCTTTCTAGCTACTCTGACCTCTCGCAAGACACCTGAAAAGACACTACGAAAGATGAACGAATCCGGTGTACTGGGCCGCTTCGTTCCGGAATTTGGCAAGATCGTCGCCATGATGCAGTTCAACATGTACCACCATTACACGGTTGACGAGCATTTGCTGCGCTCCATCGGTATCCTGTCAGAGATCGAGCATGGTGAAGTTGGAGAGCAACACCCCCTGGCCAATGAAATCATGAAGGAAAGCCCTAATCGCGTTCCTCTTTATGTAGCCTTGCTGTTGCACGATATCGCCAAGGGGCGCCCGACCGACCATTCTGTTGCAGGTTCGGCCATCGCCAAGCGCCTTTGCCCAAGATTGGGGCTCGACAACCAACAGACTGAACTGGTGGTCTGGCTTGTTGAGCACCACCTGCTCATGTCGAACGTGGCTCAGTCGCGAGACTTGCATGATCCCAAAACGATCTCGGATTTTGCCAGTTCCATGCAGACATTTGAACGGATGCGGGCTCTTCTGGTGCTCACCGTTTGCGATATCAAGGCTGTTGGTCCCGGTGTCTGGAACGGATGGAAGGGGCAATTGCTGCGCACGCTCTACTATATGAGCGAACCCCTGTTGACCGGTGGCTTCACCAAGACACCCCGCCGCGAACAGATCGCGCAAGTCAAACAGGAACTCTTTGATGCCCTTGAAACGTGGCCCAAGACAGATCGTAAACGCTATATTGGCCTGCACTATGACAATTATCTGCTGACGGTGCCGCGCGAAGACCAGGTTCGCCATCTGGAGTTCATGCGTGATTCAGACAAGAATAAACTTACCTGCGCCACCACAGTCGCAACACGCGACTTTGAAGCGATTACCGAAATCACATTGCTTGCGCCGGACCACCCTCGGTTGTTGTCCACCATCACGGGCTGCTGTGCTGCCGCTGGTGCAAACATTGTCGATGCACAGATCTTCACGACCCGCGATGGCAGAGCTCTTGATTCCATCTTCATCAACCGCCTTTACGACAATGCCGAGGATGAGCGGCGCAGGGCCGAGAAAATTGCGGAATCCATCCAAAATGTGCTGACCGGGAAAACCCGTCTTGGCAAGCTTCTGGAAGCCCGCGCGAAACCGAAACGCCGGTCCATGGCCTTTACGGTCGAGCCTTCGGTGATGATCAACAATGAACTGTCGGACAAGTTTACCGTCATCGAACTGGAAGCACTGGACCGTCCCGGATTGCTGTCGGATATTACCGATGCATTCGCGGATTTGTCCCTCAATATTGCCTCCGCCCATATTGCCACCTTTGGGGAAAAGGTCATCGACTCCTTCTATCTGACCGATCTGGTTGGCTTTAAAATCAAATCTCCTCAAAAACTGGCCGCCATAAAGCGCAAGCTCATGGCTGCACTGGGGGGTGATGCTGTAGAGGGGCCAAAGGTTCCCAAGAAGCGTGACCGGGTGGTGAAGAAAAAGACAGCCAAGAGCGCTGCATGAGCGGACTGTTCTCAAAATTCGCAACTGTTGGCGGGGCTAGCATGGCCAGCCGGGTGCTGGGCTTCTTTCGTGAAGCCCTTCTCGCTGCCGCACTGGGTGCCGGACCGGTTGCAGACGTATTCTACACCTGTTTCAGATTTCCAAATCTGTTTCGCAGATTGTTTGCCGAAGGGGCGTTCAATATTGCCTTTGTTCCCCTGTTTGCAAAGGAGCTTGAGGGAGGCGGCGAAGAGGCAGCCCGCAAATTCGGGCAGGAAGTGTTTTCTGTCCTGGCCAGTTGGCTCCTGCTGTTTACAGCGCTGGCCATATTTGCCATGCCCTGGCTCGTCGCCACAGTGGTTGCGCCCGGCTTTGTCGATACGCCGGAAAAGTTCGACCTGTCCGTGACCATGACCAGGATCATGTTTCCCTATCTTCTGTGCATGTCACTGGTTGCCATGTTCTCGGGTGTATTGAACTCCTTGCGTCGCTATTTTCTTGCAGCAATTGTTCCGGTGCTGCTGAACGTCATCCTGATCGCAATACTGGTGCTTGGCATCACCCTGGACTGGCCCGACCGGCAAATTGGACTTGGACTGGCCATAGGTGTTCTGATTTCCGGCTTTGTTCAACTTGCCTTTCTTGCCTGGGGTGTATGGCGGGTTGGCCTGGGTTTCAGGTTGACGCTTCCAAGGCTTACCGCACCTGTAAAAAGACTGTTGGTCTTGATGGGACCTGGTCTATTGACCGGAGGTGTGCTGCAAATCAATCTCCTGATAGGCACCATCATCGCAACGGCTCAGGACGGAGCCAATGCGCTTTTGAACTATGCCGATCGACTCAATCAGCTTCCTCTGGGTGTAATCGGAATCGCTGTCGGCGTGGTCCTGCTGCCGGAATTGTCCCGTGCATTGAAGGCCAATGACCGCGATCAGGCTGAACAATTGCAGAACCGGTCTCTTGAATTTGCCCTGGCGCTGACCTTGCCAGCGGCCGTTGGTCTGATGATCATTCCAGAAGATATTATCCGCGTCGTATATGAACGCGGTGCATTTTCGGCGCAAGCAACCAGCGATACTGCGCGTGCCCTGGTGGCTTTCGCCTCCGGCCTGCCAGCCTATGTCATGCTGAAAGTCTTCCAACCCGCATTTTTTGCCCGTGAAGACATGCGTACTCCGTTCAAGTTTTCCGTTGTGATGGTGGTAACCAACATCGTGCTCAGCCTCTATCTGTTCCCAACAATGGGACATGTGGCAATTGCCGTTGCCACCTCAATTTCTGCATGGGTCAATCTGGCTCTGCTAGCCGGAACCCTTTGGCGACGGGGAGAATTCAAACCGGACAATCAAACGCTCAAGCGGCTGGTTCTGCTGCTTGTCTCAAGCCTGTTGATGGGCGGGGCGATCCTCTTTCTCGAAACCCTGCTTGCCCCTCTACTTGGCGGCTCCTTCTGGCCACAATTATTGTCCGTTGCCGTCATGATTGCAGGCGGGGCAGTGCTGTATTTTGCCTTTGCCCTGATGACCGGTGCCATGCAGGCATCTTATGCAAAACGGCTCTTGCGTCGCGTGTCCTGATCCTTCATACACCGCTCGAAATTCAAAGCCTGGGTCCAAACCATGTCAAAAATCGAAGAACGTGTCTTTTCCGGCATTCAGCCAACCGGCAATCTGCATCTTGGCAACTATCTGGGGGCAATCAAGAAATTTGTTCCGCTCCAGAATGAGTACAACTGCATCTACTGCGTGGTAGATCTTCACGCCATCACAACCTGGCAGGATCCGGTTGAATTGGCCAAAAATATCCGCGAGGTAACAGCGGCCTATATTGCGGCTGGCATTGATCCGCAAAAGCATATTGTTTTCAACCAGAGCCAGGTCGCCGAACACGCTGAACTGGCGTGGATTTTCAACTGTGTTGCCCGCATGGGATGGCTCTCCCGCATGACCCAGTTCAAGGAAAAAGCTGGCAAGGACCGCGAAAAAGCCTCCGTCGGCCTGTTTGCCTACCCATCCCTGATGGCGTCTGACATTCTCACCTATCGCGCCACACATGTGCCAGTGGGAGAAGACCAGAAACAGCATCTGGAACTCACCCGCGACATCGCACAGAAGTTCAACAATGACTATTCAGCGCGTATTCAATCACTGGGTCTTGGCGAGCCGATGAAAGTGGGCGACGAGCAGGTGCAGGGCTATTTCCCGCTGACGGAGCCGCTTATCGGTGGACCGGCAGCCCGGGTCATGAGCCTGCGGGACGGCAGCAAGAAAATGTCTAAATCCGACCCGTCCGATTTATCAAGGATCGTCATGACTGACGATTCCGATTCAATCGCCAAAAAAATTCGCAAGGCGAAAACCGACCCGAACCCGCTGCCCGAATCCGTTGAAGGTCTCAATGACAGACCGGAAGCCGACAATCTGGTGGGCATATATGCCGCTTTGACCGATACGGACAAGGCAAGTGTCCTGAGCGAATATGGAGGCAGCCAGTTTGGCACCTTCAAACCGGCTCTGGTCGATGTCGCGATTGAAACAATCGGACCGATTGCGGATGAAATGAGGCGGCTTCAGGCCGACCCTGCGGAAATCGACAATACACTGGCTAATGGAGCCGACCGTGCCAGAGCCATTGCAGCTGAGACATTGGCGGACGTGAAGGAAATCATTGGCTTTGTTGGCGCACGTCGATAGTCTGACCATCCAACAGGCAAAAACGGCGTGAAATAATGGTCAGTAAACGAGAAGTCCGACAGGAAGGGCACCGCCGAAAGTTCCTTGCCGTAGTCGATTCGACCCCGGAATGTGAAAAGGCCATTCACTATGCCGCCCGTCGAGTAGCCGCGATCGATGCTGATCTCATCCTGATCTACGTCATCGAACCAGGAGACTTTCAACACTGGCTTGGTGTTGAAGATGTCATGCGGGCCGAAGCTCACGCGGCCGCAGAAGCAGCCCTGGCCAAGGCCAGCAGCTGGGCGGTGGAGTTTGGCGGCATCACGCCTGAACTGATCATTCGTGAGGGCAAACCGGCTGCCGCAATTGAATCCCTGATCGAAGATGATCATGACATCGCACTGATGATTCTGGCGGCAGGTGACAATAGCGACGGACCCGGTCCGCTTGTATCGGCAATCGCGGGCAGCGGAGGAGCATTTTCCATTCCGGTGACTGTTGTGCCCACCACGCTGACCGATTCCGATATCGACGACCTTGTGTAGCCGCTTTCCCCCACCAGGATGCGACAGCATTGCGCTTGATTTACCACGCATACAACCCTATTTTAGAGCAGTTCTAAACAAGCGCCCTAGCCAACGAACGGATTGCGGACATGTTCATCCAGACAGAAGCGACACCAAACCCGGCAACACTGAAATTTCTGCCCGGTGAAACAGTGGTTCAAAACGGACCATTTGAATTTGTTTCTGCCGAAGAGGCGGTGGGAAAGTCCCCGCTGGCTGAGCAATTATTTTCTATTCCAGCCGTAGCCGGCGTATTTTTCGGCTTCGATTTCGTCACCATCACCAAAAGTGAAGATGCCGACTGGCAACATGTCAAACCTGCTGTGCTTGGAGTGATCATGGAGCATTACATGTCCGGCATTCCTGTCATGGCCCCTGATCAATCGGCCATGGAAGCTTCCGGTGGGGAGGGCTTTGTCGAAGAAGGTTCGGAAGAAATCGTATCAACCATCAAGGAATTGCTGGAAACCCGTGTGCGCCCCGCCGTTGCACAGGATGGTGGCGACATCACCTTCCACGGCTTCCGCGATGGCCGTGTCTTTCTGAAAATGCGTGGCGCATGTGCAGGATGTCCTTCATCGACGGCCACTCTTCAACACGGCATCCAAAACCTGCTGAAACATTTCATTCCCGAAGTAGAAGCCGTCGAAGCCGTGCAGTAGCAGAATACCTTACGACGACCGTCAGCAGTGCAGCAGGCGGCGAGCGGCGAAGGTGAGCAGTGGCGAGGTGCCATTTGGAATGGCGGCCGGACAAGGCATCACTATTTGGTTTCTTCCGAAATGTTTGAAACTGCCAAAGACGATCTGTCGGATTCTTCTGGCTGGGCCTGATTGGCTTCCAGCAGATCGAGAGCATTCCTGAGTTGCGCGCGCGCGATCTCGCGGGAAGAACCAGACAGGCGTTCAGGATCTAGATGTTTGGTCCCGGCATTTCGTTTAACGGGTTTAATATGAATCGTTTTGGCTCTTTGGTCCAGCACTGACAGATATATTCATAAGGCGTGAGCCCCTTCAGCGCTTTCAAACGCTTTGCGAAATTGTAGGCGTCAATGAACATTTGCAGATGCGCCCTAAGCTGATCGTGGCTTTCGTAATGGTAGCGCTTGACGGTCGCTTCTTTCAGCGTTCGGTTCATTCGCTCGACCTGACCGTTTGTCCAGGGATGACATGGCTTTGTAAGGCGATGATCGATACGGTTCTGAGCGCATGCGAGTTCAAAGGAATGGGCGCGGAAAAATTCACCTGCGTCAATCGCGGCGACAAGTTCAGACGCTCTTAGGCCATTGCGTTTCGGGTCAGTGAAATGAGTGCCGTTGTCGGTGAGAGCCGTGTGGACCTTGTAAGGAACGGAAGCAATCAGGCGCCGGAGGAAGTCCCCGGCGATGCGGCGGGTCGCTTTCTCATGAAGCTCAACGAAGGCGAACTTGCTTGTCCGATCAATCGCCACAAGCATGTATAGCTTGCCTTCCTCGGTGCGAACTTCGGCAATATCGATGTGGAAGTATCCGATGGGGTATTGCTTGAACTTTTTCCTTTTCAGCTTCTTGTCGCCGTCCACATCCGGCAGGCGGGATATGTCGTGCCGCTGGAACAACCGGTGCAGCGATGAACGTGTGAGATGAGGAATAGTCGCCTGCAGCGCATAAAGACAATCATCAAGCGGCAAGAGCGTATGCTTGCGAAAGGCGACACACGCCGCTTCTTCCTCCAGCGTCAGAACCGTTGAGTGTACATTCTTCGGACCCAGCGGCGCATCTTGGGTAAAGCTTCGCTTCTTCCACTTTTGAACTGTCGTTGGGCTGATCCCGTGACGGCGTGCCAACGCCCTCACACTCTCTTGACTATCTTGTATTGCTCTACGGACCGCCGCTGTCGTTGTGGCGCTGCCGTGAAGTACTTGTCCCATAACGCATCCTTTGCTTCACCCGACACAATCGTACCAGGATTCGCCGGGACTGAACATCTAGGAGAGCCCTCGATTTATGAGCAAAGGATAATTTACCATGTCCAAGAATCTAATGGTTACCTTACTTTTGGCGGGCTCTTTAGCCGCTTGCAACAGCACTTCAACCTCAACAACTACTCCAACAGCGCCCAGCGTTCCAGCTGTTGGCTCTTCCACTGATCTGTCAGCCTTTGTCGGAGCCAAGGCAGGTCAGGCTGAGATGGGAATTCAGAAACTGGGGTATGAACAAATCCGGTCTGAAGGCTTGACATCCTATTGGTTCAATCGTGCAACGGGCGCCTGCGCAAAAATATTGACCGCTGAGGGACGTTATTCAGCGATTGACATGTTACCATCTGGAGATTGCTGATCTCCTTGGCGTGTCGCCAGGGCAGGGGAGCTTTGCGTCTCGACCTGTCCTGGCACTGAAGCGATGTCAGCTTTCTTCTGGAGACGACAGAAGGCCCTTCCAGATCACGGCGCCCACGATGGCTCCAATAATCGGGGCCACCCAGAACAACCATAGTTGCTGCAGCGCCCATCCATCAGCAAATAGCGCAACTGCTGTGGAACGTGCCGGATTGACCGATGTGTTCGTCACTGGAATTGAAATCAAATGGATGAGGGTGAGCCCCAGTCCGATGGCAATGGGTGCAAATCCGGCCGGTGCCAGTTTAGAAGTGGCACCCAGAATGATAATCAGAAAGAATGCTGTCAAAACAATTTCGATTATCAGGCCCGATAGCATGGAAAACCCTGCCGGCGAGTTTGCTCCATAACCATTGGAGGCGAAACCACCGACACCCGCGAAATCCGCTTTTCCCGTAGCGATCAGATAAAGGATAAATGCCCCCAGTGTGCCGCCTATCAGTTGCGCTATCACGTAAGGGGGCAGCTCTTTCCATTCGAATTTGCCAGCCACTGCAAGACCTACCGAGACTGCTGGATTAAAGTGGCCGCCGGATATATGTCCAACAGCATAGGCCATGGTGAGCACTGTTAAACCAAAGGCCAGTGAAACGCCCATAAAGCCGATACCCAGGTCGGGAATGCCGGCGGCCAGGACAGCGCTGCCGCAGCCACCAAGTACGAGCCAGAAAGTACCAAAAGCTTCCGCTGCAAGTTTTG
>JBPCWM010000283.1:0-3865 GCA_051009515.1 Rhizobiaceae bacterium
ATGGTCAAGGACGAAGACGTGTGTCTTCATTGCGGTCTATGCGCAGAACGCTGTCCAACAGCAGCTTGGGACATGCAAATGTTTTTCTACAATGTGTCCAAGGCGACGCCAGAATTGGTGGATGTCACATGAAACAAATCAAAGGCATCAACGATTTTGTGGTCAAGTTCGCCAATGTGAACGGAACCGGCTCAGCTTCAGCCAACCATCTGTTTGCAAAAGCCATTTTTCGCATGGGCATCCCTGTCAGCCCGCGCAATATCTTCCCGTCAAACATTCAGGGTCTTCCCACGTGGTATGAGGTCCGGGTCAGTTCCAAAGGTTATCTCGGGCGCCGTGGAGGCGTTGATCTGATGGTTTGCGTCAACCCGCAGACGATGGAAGATGACGTAGCCAGTGTCGATCCAGGTGGCTATTTTGTGTACGATTCCACCAAACCGCTGTCCCAACATCTCAAACGCGATGATATCAGCTATTTCGGAATTCCTTTGACCGAAATGTGTATGCGCGAATTCGAAGTGGCCCGACTGCAACAATTATTGAAAAATGTGGTCTATGTGGGCGCAATGGCCGCATTGCTCGACATCAAGTTTTCCATTCTGCATGACCTTTTGAGCGACCAGTTCAAAGGTAAAGAAAAACTGATTTCGCCGAACGTCCATGCCCTGGAAATGGGCTATCAATACGCCAAGGAAAACTTCAAATGCCCCCTGCCGATCCGATTGCAACAGGGCAAAAATGAGGCACCACACATTCGCGAAAGCGAACATATCCTGATGAACGGCAATACTGCCGCTGCCCTCGGTGCAATTTACGGTGGCGCAACCGTTGCTGCATGGTATCCGATTACACCGTCAACCTCTGTGGTTGATGCGTTTTCCCAGTATGCAGAGCGCATGCGCATAGATGCCGGCACGGGAAAGAAGAATTTCGCCATCATTCAGGCCGAGGATGAATTGGCAGCAATGGGAATTGTTGTCGGGGCCAGCTGGAATGGTGCACGCGCCTTTACCGCGACGTCAGGCCCTGGCCTCTCATTGATGAGCGAATTTCTGGGACTTGCTTATTTTGCCGAAGTTCCGGTGGTCCTGATCGACGTGCAACGCTCCGGTCCTTCCACAGGCATGCCAACCCGCAGTCAGCAGTCGGATATTTTAGCCGCCGCCTATGCCAGCCATGGTGATACCAAACATGTTCTGCTTTTCCCGGCCACGCCGCGCGAATGTTTCGACATGACCGTACAAGCTTTTGATCTGGCTGAGCAATTACAAACACCTGTGATCATGATGTCTGACCTTGATCTGGGCATGAATGACTGGATGTCTCCACCTCTGGAGTGGGACGACAAATATCAGATGGATCGTGGCAAGGTGCTTGATGCCGAAGGGCTGGAACAGGCTGAAATTTGGGGACGCTACCTTGATGTTGATGGCGATGGTATTTGTTACCGCACTTTGCCCGGAGCCCACCCGGACAAAGGCTCGTTCTTCACCCGCGGTTCGTCGAAAAACGAAATGGCGGTCTATTCTGAAAAGGGTGAAGACTATGTGCAAAATGTCGACCGGCTCTTGCGCAAATTCGAAACGGCTAAATCCTATGTACCCAAGCCCAAGGTCCATGACCCGATACCGGTAAAAAAGCCCAAGACCAAGAAGAAACTGGGCGCCCTTTTCTTCGGCACTTCGGCCTCCCCTTCTTATGAGGCGGTCGAGATTTTGGCAGCGGAAGGCTACCCAATTGATGTTATGCGTATTAGGGCATTCCCGTTCCATGAAAGTCTGGATGCTTTTGTGCATGACCATGACATCGTGTTCGTGATCGAGCAGAACCGCGACGGTCAGATGCGCCAGCTTATTATGAATGAGTGTCATATTGCGCCGGACAAATTACGCTCTGTGCTCAACTATTCCGGCACGCCAATCACCGCTAAGGCGATTGCTGACCAGATCCGACAGGCGCTGGACACCAAATCTGCTGACATTGTCAAACTGCATCCGGAGACCGCCTGATGTCCTATATCAAGCCGAAATTCCATCATCCGCGCCTGCCCACCAATGCGTTGGGCTACACGGTGGCCGATTATGACGGATCCATCTCGACGCTCTGCGCCGGTTGTGGCCATGACAGCATTTCAGCCACCATCCGCAATGCCTGCTTCTTGTCATCCATTCCACCACACAAGATTGCCAAACTGTCAGGCATCGGCTGCTCTTCCAAGATGCCAACGTATTTTCTAGGCAAGAGCCACGGCTTCAATTCTGTTCATGGCCGCATGCCATCCGTTGCCACAGGAGCCAGCGTTGCGAATCGCGACTTGATCTATATTGGCATTTCAGGTGATGGCGACACCGCATCGATCGGTATGGGGCAGTTCATCCATCTCATTCGCCGCAACGTCAACATGACATATATTGTTGCAAATAATGGCTGTTACGGCCTCACCAAGGGGCAGGACAGTGCCACGGCGGATCTTGGTTCTGTGAGCAAGTATGGAGCTGTAAACCAGTTTGAAGGCATTGATCTGGCAAGCCTTGCCCTGTTGCAGGGGGCAAGTTTCGTGGGCCGCTCGTTTTCCGGCGACAAGGAACAGCTTGAACCAATGATCCGCGCCGCAATGGCCCACAACGGGTTTGCCTTTATCGACGTGGTTTCTCCCTGTGTCACCTTTGCCAATCATGTAGGGTCTACCAAGAGCTACGAAGCCACACGTCAGCATCTCGACGCAATGCCCCTCGATTTCGTGCCCATGCGTGATGAGATCAGAACCCAATACGATGCCGGAACGAGCCAGGCAGTCACCCTGCATGACGGGTCTGTAATCCATCTGCACAAGGCCAGCGAAGACTATCATACGGATGATCGAAACGCCGCCCTGATGACGATTGAGCAAGCCAAGGAAAACCAAAAATTCCTCACTGGCCTGTTATATCTAGACTCCAATTCACAGGACCTCAACCAGACCCTTGATCTGGCCACCCGGCCGCTCAATGATTTGGGCAAGAATGAATTGTGTCCTGGAAGCCGTGTTCTCAACAGCATTAATGAAGGTCTGCGCTGATATTCCCTGGGTCCAGGTGTTTGCCATGGCCAAGCCGCCGTTAATGTCAGCCTTGCCAACTGCGTGCAGGGCCAAACTCAGCTAAAAATGTGATTGCAGATATTCCGCGATCACGGTTTTCAGCTCTAGTCCGGCCGCGCCTTCAAATACAATGTCAGATGTGCCCAGATAAGTTTTCTGGTTTTGGGCGGTCCAGGAGTTGACTGCAAGCCGATAGGTCTTGCTTTCCAGCAGATCAAGTTCGGCCACATGCACATAATCACCGCTGCGTGCGTCAAGTGACTTTGCAGCAAACTGATTGGCGCCGCTCAGCATAGCAGACAATTGCCCGCCCGTAACGCTAGCGACTTTGAGATCTCCACCAAAGCGCACAAAGGCGTTTAGATCGTAGCGGTTCATCGGACCAACGGACAGAGGGGCACCAAATGTCGTATGATTAACCACTGCTACATCAGCCTGCGTAGCCTTGCGTATTGCCCCAGTGGCCAGGAGTATTGAATTATGCAGGTCCATGGAACTTGGAATGTCTGCGATATGTTCAAGATCTTCGTCTGATAAATGCTCTGCCTTTTGCACCTCGATTATCGAGGCCAAACCAGGCTCGCCGTTGATAGGGTCAACAGGAATAGATTGGTAAGTGGATTGAATGCCATCAATTGTGGCAAACAGGTCAAGCCTGCCAATGTGGGTGCCCCAGCTTGCACCATGCATATACCGAACTGCGTTGTGAACAAGATCGAAATCCAGATGATCATGAGCGCCCTGAACGAGGGTGCCGGCCGGCAAATCATCAATGAAGGTCTTATC
>JBPCWM010000284.1:0-19320 GCA_051009515.1 Rhizobiaceae bacterium
ACCTTGCCCGATGCGGTTCACAAACATTTGCCTCGCCACAACGTAAAAAAGCGGTTCCCATCTGGACAGCACTAGCCCCAAGCATGAAGGCAGCAGCTATACCCCGGCCATCGGCAATTCCACCAGCAGCAATGACAGGAACATTCACAGCATCAACCACCTGTGGCAAGAGCGAAAAAAGACCCGCCTGCATCGACATTTCAACACCTGTAAATGTCCCGCGATGACCTCCCGCCTCTGCCCCCTGGGCGATAACTGCATCAACTCCGCGGGCTTCCAGATCCACCGCCTCTGCAACCGTGGTCGCACTGCAGATGACAAAAATACCCGCAGCACGCACGCTCGCCAATGTATCATTATCAGGCAAACCGAAGTGAAAGCTCACCACTTCTGGCTTCATCTTGTGCAGCACATCAAGATGGTCCTGCGTGACCGCACCAGCACCTATATCAGGCACGTGGGTTGGTCCGAGGCCAAATTCGTCATACAGAGATTGCACGCGTGCCCGCATTTCATAACCTACGCCGGTCAATTCGCCGGGCTCGGGCCAGAGTGGATAATTCACATTGAGGCTTCCCGACGTCATTTGCCGAAATCCTGCAATGCGACGTTGCGCATCCTCAGCCGAAAATCCCCACATGCCAAGGCCACCCACACCACCATGGTCAGCAACCGCTGCTGCAAGACCCGGTGTGGATATGGAACCCATAGGGGATTGAAAGATCGGCCATTTGAGGCTTAGTCGATCAGTCAGGCTGTTTCTTGACCAGTGCATCGCATGATTGCCCATCTCTATCGCCACGCCAGGCAAAAGCGTACCAGATCAGGCAAGTTGCATCAAAGTTACGACATCCTGTACAAACCAAAACGCAAGTCCGGCGTCAAAATTGTTACAAATGACGGTTTGTGGAAGACGATCTTTCGTCAGCCAAAAATCTGCTTGAATCGCTCAACACACAGCCGGAAACCGTCTTCAAAATTACCGTTGCCGGGGTGATAGACGCTTTCAAACGAGATCACACCATCATAGCTGTCAGCACGCAGGGCCTTGGCCAGAGGCTCGAACTGGTCGGCCAATTGCCCTTCCCCCATGCGGCGCACTTCCAGCGTGGCGCGGGGTGTATCGACCAATACGTCCTTAATATGAATGTGACCAAGATAGCCCTCTTGGACTTCTTCATAACCATCGGGATAGGCCCGCTCGTGGCACCAGCAATTATTGGCCGGATCCCACAGAACCTTTAGCGCATCTTTGGCATCCAAATCGTCGATCAGCTTGCGGGCGGTGTAATTGGAATTGACCATTGTTCCATTGCCGGTCTCCACCACCAATGTCAGGCCTTCAGACCGGGCCAGTTCAACAGCAGGTGCGATCATTGGCGCCATCGTATCCCATGCACCATGGGCGACATTCCACTTCTCTGCTCCGTTCTTGCCCCAAAGAATCTGCTCCTTCTTCTGGGTCATGATACGCACCAGTGGAGACCCGACGATATGTGCCATTTCCATGACCCGCTTCAGCGCATCCATATGTTGAGTGTGCAGTTCGTCGCCGGGTCGATTGGCAGCGCTGGTGCCGGCAAAGACATGGCGCGACAGACAGGAGACCGGTTTGCCCCGGTCACGCAGCATGGTATCTATCTCTGCAATTTCCTGATTGGAGTGGTCACCCACTTCCGTGTCACCCACAAATTGGAGTTCGGCATATTCCAGCCCGAATTCATCCATGACATCCAGCGCATGGCCAAGGTCTCTGCTTATGCCGTCACAAATTACACCCAGTTTCATATCTGTCAGTCCTTCTTCAGCGGTGCAGCTCAGCGCCGACAATATCTTCAATTATGCGGGTGCAGACCCAATTGTCTCCATTGGGATATTTTGATTTTCCAGCATGGAACATCTGCATTGCCGCTGCTGCCATCTGCATGGGCACTTGCAGCTCTTCGGCAAGATCCAGGGATATGGTCAGATCCTTGTGCATCGTGTTGATATGGCTGCCTGTTCCTTCGAACTTACGGTCAATAATGTTTTCAAGTGCGGTATTGGCCACACCGCACCCGGCTCCAGACGTTGAAAACACATTGTACAGGACTTCTCCGGGGACACCTGCCTTGGCCGCAAGAGCGGCGGCCTCAAAGGTTGCTGAAAAGATCGATCCGATCAGGGTTTGCAGGCAAGCCTTGACGGTTTGTCCCTCCCCTGGTTTCTGGCCGACACGGTGAATAGTTGCCGATACTGCCTGCATGACGGACAAATTATCATCCAGGACAGCGTCTTCGGCTGCCGCCATCATGGTCAGCGTCCCACTTTGTGCTCCGGGAAACCCGCCAGAGACCGGGCTGTCAATCAAGTGAATGCCAGACCCCTCCATATCTTCACCGATGGCGCGCGCTTCTGATGGCTTAATAGTCGCCGACAAGATCACTGTGCTGCCGCGCGCCATGTTGGCGACAAGCCCGTCACTACCCAAAATAACTGATCTGGCCTGGTGTCCATTCATGACCATGACGAAGGCAACATCGACCAACCGTCCAACATCCTCCACATGTGTGGCTGGCTGGCCGCCAAACTCTTCAAATGTGTCCATACGATCCTTACTCAGATCAAAGCCGTAAGTTTCAAATCCATTCTTGATCAGGTTCCTGGCCAGTCCACTGCCCATATCACCAAGACCGATTACGCCTGCGGTTTTCATGAAAACCTCCCGTAGTTTTAAGCGGCTGTGAGAGATCAAGGATCCAGCTCACACCGGCATTTCGAAAATTGATGCACATGGCACCGGTTTTCGCGGGGATTTCACGCGTCAGCAAGAGACGTCGGGCGGGTCCGGAAGACACCCCGCTGCCCGGTTAGGTACTTTCAGATAAATCCATAATCTGCAAAATTGCAAGTGAGGGCACTGCCTGCCTGCCGTGGCATCGCGAAATATGATGTGAAATTGCTCTCATCCCGAACTCTGCGGTCCAGACAGCAAAAGGCAATTGATTTGGCGGTGCAATCCGCTTTCGGGATCCAGTGGACGGCGTGTCTATTGGCTTTGCACCACAGCGGACTTTTCACCAACTACTTCTTTTGCCAGTGACAGGTAGCTGGCGACAAGGATCAGATCGCGCGGGTTGCGCAGCTTTCCCGATTTCATGGTTTCACGCAAAACGCTCGAATAGGCATAGTCATTTTGCGCTCCAAAAGCCTTGGCGACCAAAGGTGCAAACTCCGGTGCAGCAGCAAGAAATTTTGCAATATTTGCATCCATGGTCGGTCGAATCGACGGTTCGCCCTGCGCACGTTGAACAGCAAGAGCAGTCAACACCATTTCAATTGACTCGCGAGTTTGGCTTCCTGAAAGCAAAAACTCGCGCGTCAGAAGATTGATGGCCTCGTCCCCTTCAATTTCGATAAAGGCGGTAGACCAAGCACCAAGATTCCTCTCAAAACCGGCAGACCTGGCACGTTCAATCGCACGCTGGATGGCAGATTTGCTTTCTGCATCGCCCAGAATCCCCAGCATCAAAATGCGGATGGGAACCCAAGGCAGCCCGAAGCGATCATTAAAACTGCTTTGAAGCTCTGCAGCCGACAGCCTGACATCCATTGTTCGCAACTGACCGTAGGATGTCTTGTCGAGTTCCGTTAACGCAATTCTCTGCAAAGCTGCACGAGGATGGTCCTGTAAAGCCGCGAAAGTTTCAAATCTCGTATCTCGTCCAGCTAGTGCGGACCAGTTGCCCTTCGCGTTGACAAGCCGGTTGAACAAATCACGGTCTGATTCATGCACATAGGCCAAACGGTGCCATGACCCGTCATCAGCGGATCGTACAAGCAGAACACTATCCCCGCTATTTATATTCAATCGGCGGCGGGTGGTGCTGTCGACCAGAAGCGGAATATCCAGATTAGAAAAATCACCCTGAACCTTGTGCTCGACTTGAAACGTAAACGGCCGGTGAATGTCTTCGCGAGCAAATGCAATATGCGATGCCCCTGTGAGACGGTTGCTGAATGATTTTTCCGGTAGGACTGTGTGAAAAGAACAGGCCAGCGCAAGACCAGCAAACCATCCCCATGTCAAAGCACACAGGCCAGCGACCAGCCACATACGCAAGGGGACAAATCTAAATTTTCGAGTATGTGGCAACATCATTCATACGGCTCAATGGTTTCAGCCGTGAGGGCATAGCCGACTTCGGCAAGTTCAGTGGAACTGGCAGCAGCACCAAGCACACCGGTCACATAAACGGGTTCAAAAAGGCCCTTCAACTTATGCGCCTTGTCCGACGTCACATATATCAACTGATTGGCCGGTGGAGGTGGAACATGGATGCAGGCCCCGACATAGGGCACCAACAGAAACTTCTTGACTTTGTCGCTGTCAAACTCAAGTGGCACGATATATCCGGCAATCCTGATCGTCTTGCCATTATATTTGTTGGTCACATTGGCCGCGGTTTCTTTCGGAACCGGGGTGGACAATTCTCCATGCTGAACCGTTCCCATGGGTGATTCCATGAACTTCTGTACAGAATTCCCGGGAACAAGGTCGCGCCAACTGATTTCAGTCGTGGTCACTGCTCCGAGCGGGCCTGATAGTGATACCGTCAATAATACACAGCCAAGAACTGTCAGAATCCACGGCCTTGGTCTCGAAATCTTCATTGGTTCAGATCCTTATCGACATGCCATCAGCCAGTGACATCCGGTAGGCCCGGATAGCAGGAGCGAGACTGACCAACGCACCAGCAACAGCAATTGTGCCCAACAGTTTCCATTCACGGGACTCTAACGGCTCGATCGGTAAATACAAACCAAACTTTGCGTCAATTATCGGGCGTACGACCCACAAGGCAGCATAAAGAAGCATTAAACCAAACACTATCCCGGCCAATGTCATGGCCACTGCTTCAATCAGAAGAAGGGAGACGACAGTACCAGGTCGGGCTCCAATAGACCTCAAGATAGCCATCTCTCGACGACGTTCGTTCAACCCGGAAAAGATCATCGCCATCATGCCCAACAAGGCGGTCAAAACCACCATGGCCGATACCGCTGCCAATGCAGTTTCTGCAACACCGACAATTTCCCACAATTCCTGAAGGGCAACACCTGGCAGAATTGCCAGCAAGGGTTCCTGGCGATATTCGTTTATGCTGCGTTGCAAATTAAATATCTGGAGTTTGGATTTCACGCCTAGCATGGCCGCCGTAATGGCCTTTGGCTGCAACTCCATTTGGCGTAATCTTTCCACCGGCGTTGCCCGCCCCGGAATCTGGGCACCCCCCTGCCAGTCCACGTGGATCGCCTCAATAGCTTCCAGACTTACAATCACCGTGCGATCCACCGGTGTACCGGTCTTTGCCAAAATCCCCGCCACTTGAAAGGGTTGGTTTTCATGTTCGGAAAACGAAGCCAGCCCGTGTGCAACGACAATTTTGTCACCGATTTTGTAGTTCAGCTGCTCAGCAACATCAGCACCAACCACAGCGTCAAACAAATCCGAAAACACACCCCCTTCATAAAATGAAAGAGGCCTGCCACCCCGATAACGGTAGCGGTCAAAATACTCCGCCGTCGTTCCCATCACCCTATATCCGCGATGGCTATCACCAAGTGAAATAGGTACCGACCATTCAACTTCCGGCCGATTACTGATCTCCTTATAGCTTTGCCATGAAACATTATTGGTGGCATTTCCAATTCGAAATACCGAATAAAGCAGCAATTGGACACCGCCTGAACGAGCCCCGAATATTAGATCAGTATCAGAAATTGTATCGGCAAAGCTGGACCGCGCACCCTCCCGCATTTTCTCGACACCGAGAAGCAGCGAGACGCTCAGTGCAATTGTAAATATCACCAGCGCCACAGTGATGCTGCGGCTCATGAGTGATCGCAGGGCAACGCGCAGGAGTATCATGCGTTCCCCTTTCGGTTGGTAGTGGATATGGTTTCTAACGAAATCTGGCGATCAAAACGTTCACCCAATCGCGCATCGTGGCTGACCATCAACAGGGTGGAACCTGCCGCTCCAACCTGCTTGAACAACAAATCGAGAAACAGGGTTTGGCTTGCCTCATCAAGGGCAGAAGTGGGTTCATCTGCGATAATCAAAGGGGGTTGACCAATAAGCGCCCGCGCAACAGCCACCCGCTGCTGTTGGCCAACTGACAGCTGTGACGCAGTATCGCTTGTCATGGCATCACGTGGCAAACCTAATTGATCCAGTAAAGACAGAGCGGTTTCGCGAGGTGGCTGGCTCAGCCTTGCCTTTCTGGCAGGTGCGAAATGAAGCGGCAACAGAACATTGTCCAATGGTGTCACATTGGGCAGCAGATTGAACTGCTGAAAGATAACTCCGATATTGTCCGCTCTGAAGCGGTCACGCCGGGCAGCTGCCAGTTGACCGACATCGGTTGAATTGACGCAGATTTTGCCCTTGTCAGCCTGTATGATACCGCAAATCAGGCTGAGCAAAGTCGACTTACCCGATCCACTGCCCCCGAGAAGAAGAACGCTTTCGAACTGAGCAATCTCAACCCGGTCGACAGCTAGCTCAAAACCCTTGGCGCCTGGCCATCGGTAAGTCATGTCTTCAACAAGCAGGGCTGGTTTCACGTTTTCCAATTCCAAATTTGCTTCGCGAAACTATTGCGGAGATTTACAGCACAACACTATTGCGCATATTTCTCAACACTCACTGCGTCCAGTTGATAGCCAACTTCAAACCCACCCACGCCATCGGACAATCCAACCGATTGCTGTGTCAGTTCAATTGACAATTTGCCACTGACCCAGACCGGAGTGAACAGGCCATTGACTGCAAAGCTGGCCTTGGGTTTGACATGAATAATCTGGTTTGCGGGAGGTGGTGGCGTGTGAATGCAGGCGCCCACATAGGGAACAAGCAGAAACTCGGTCACACGATCACCATCATATTCCAGCGGCAAGACATAACCGGGTATGCGAACATCCGTCCCGTCCAAGTCTTCCCGCATTGAGCTGTTCACTTCGTCAATACGTGCGCGATAGGCCTTGTACTTGGCGATCAACTCGTCCGGATTGAGACCGTCCTTGATCATCCGGGCGTGAATTTCATTGTAATTGTCGTCGATCTCGTCGGGCAAGAGATTGCTGCGTTGACGTCGATAATCAATCCTCAACAGGGAATCGAGATCGGCCTGTTGCTGATATTTCAGACCTTCATAGGGATCCGCCAGCGGCCCAACCGGTATCACAAGATCACGCCAGCCAATTTCCTCAATTGCTTGGCCTTGATGTGGTATCAACACCAACAGCAACGCAGTCAGCATACCCAGAACGCACTTGTTGAACATATTTTGTTGATCCTTAAGGAAAAGATTGATGATCCGGTGCCAGCAAATGTTTCTCCCTGCCTCACGTTGGAAAGCTTAGACTTGCCAGGTACGAATGCCCACAACCAAAATTGTTTATAACGACAATTTGACAACAGTCAGGCAGGGCCGGTTTCGAGTGTGTCTGAGACCAAGAAGATTGATTTGGCAAATATTACTGGCGCATCTCCCATCAGACTTTGCAACATCAATCCGGAGAGTCGAGCCGTACATTCCATCCTGGACCCACTTGTATATGGGTCACCGAACACTCTTCTATAAGATCTTCATAGCCTTCCGGCAGGAACGATTGCTGCCAGCTGTCACCAAACCTTTGTTTCACGGCGCCAAGATCTTCCCAAAACGAGGCAAACATCACGACGTTGTCGTTAAGTTCCATTCCCTGACCGAAAAAATAGCCACGATTGCCAGGCTCATGTTGCACGACATCAGCTGAGGTCGTCGCGAAGCTTTGCATCAGTTTTGCTCCACAGTCCGGCTTGGTTTTCACCTGAAACAGCCGCATCACTGCACCATTGGGGTTGTCATTTCCTGTCATGATTATTCTTTCTGTAGATTTGGTTTCAGAGCTTGCAGGCCAGCGCAGCTATGACATTGTACTTGTTTGCTGGACAGTACAAGAAAGTGAAACCATGGTCCTGGAAATCTGGTTTGAATTTGCAAGCACCTATTCGTATTTGACCGTTTTGCGCGCCGAAGCGGTGCTACATAGCCAAAACGTGCCTTTTGAATGGAAGCCATTTTTGTTAGGACCAATATTTCGCGACAAGGGCATGAACACATCGCCCTTCGTTCTGGACCCGCAGAAGGGGGCCTATATGTGGAGAGATCTGGAGCGCCGGGCGGCTCACTATGGATTGCCTTATGCAAAGCCCCCAATCTTTCCGATGAATCCAATACTTGCGGCCAGGATCATGATCTCAGCACTTGATGAAGCTTGGTGCGGCGATTTTGCCAAAGCAGTGTTTCGTGCCCAGTTTGTCCATGGCCTGAATATTGCCGACAGCGATGTGCTTGCAGATGCACTGCGGAGTTGTGGAGCTGACCCAGACAGATTCCTCGATCTGGCGCGGGATGACAGCGTCAAAGCCGCTTTGCGCACACAAACATATGAGGCCCAAAATCTGAACATCTTTGGAGCACCGACATTCAAAGTCGGACAGGAACTTTTTTGGGGTGATGACAGGCTTGAAGATGCCATCGCATGGTTCAAGAAGGAGGCACCTGCCAGCGGTTTGCCATAAGGACAGGTCTTCATCCAGCCTCCACCCGCATTAACCCGAACCCGATATGGTCTGCCGCCAGCCATATTCCGAAGCAAGTTCCAGACATTGGAACCACGGAACCAAAGCGTCGGTGGTCCCAATATGCCGCATGGAAGTCGCAGCCGACGCGTGTGCCAATTTCAGCGTATCTACAAGACCCCATCCTTCATGGAGGCCATAAAGCGCTCCTGCGGCGAATGCATCGCCCGCACCATTGGTTCCTGCGATCGCGTCAGTTGGGATGTCTACGGATGGCGACACCAATTGGCCACCATCGTTTGTAACTGCGACTGCACCCATTGGGAAATGCACAATGACCAGTTTCAGTGGAGTGCCCTCTAGGACCGCGGTCGCGTTAGACAAAATCAACTCGATATCGGGAGCCATTCCATGGTTAATGGGGCGACCAGCAACCGCCGCAATCTCAAAATCATTGACGATCAAATAATCAAGATGGTGCAGGCAGGGAACAATCAGTCCCCGCATTTGCTCGGCAGGCAGAGAACAAAGTTCAAGATTGGTTTCCAGACCGGCTAAACGGGCCTTTTTCAACACGCTTACCCAACCATTTTCATCTCCCTGCCAGGCATTGTCCATGATCTCATGCAGTCCGGGTAAACCCAGATGCAGAATACGCGCCTCGATGCCTGAAAAATCAAAATGATCCGGGCTGAGAACCTGACTGGTGCCGGGGTGGAAAAAATGCGTACGTCGGGCTGTATCCTGTGCTGTAAAGGCATCGGTAAAAGTTGTGCGATATCCAGCCTCAACAACTAGTCTGGAGCACTCCAAACCCTCCTGCATAGCCTGTTGCAGCAAGTGCTGCCCGTCTGAATCATCGCCCACAAGACCGATCGTTAAAACTGGCAGGTCAGAGTCGAGGCGCTTTAAATCAATACCAAGATTACAGGCCGAGCCACCGCCACGAATATCTTCTGAAATGATACGGATCAGTTCCTCTTCACTGGGCCACGTCTCAACGAGTTTGTTGTGATCGGCACACCAGGTCCCTCCGGTCACGACACCTGTTCTGTCTGTTCGTGAACTCATTGGGCCTCTGGTTTCAATATCGGATCAGTCACCTCAATATCATCTTCAAGGGAACGGGCAGTTTCAACGGATTTCTTGCTCAATATGTCATGATAGGCCCGCACGGCATCTGCAGTGCCAAGTTCGCCTTCAATCACAGCCCTCATCAAGCGGACCAGTTCGACGGAATCTTCTGCACCGTAGATCTTGCGTCCAAACAGCGCCACACGACCGCCAAATCGTTCTGTCTGTACAACAAGTTCAAACGTATCTCGGGTGGTTCCGGCCGCTCCCCCCAATACGCCCACAATGAGGTTGGACGGATCGAAAGCTGCAAGCTCGCTCATCGCCCGCGCACCATTATATTGCATCTTCAGAAACAACGGACGCTCCGATTTCGCAACACCAGCCAGGCAACGTACGATGGCGTCATTGATAAATGCGCCCAGATCCGTGTCACCCGTGTTGATTGCAAAAGCCGGATTGAAGACTTCCAGGAAATGCCTCATGTCGGCCTTTTCAGCCTTTTGACGAAAGTCGCGATATGCGTTCAGCGTGGCTACATCAAGGTCGCGGTCATTGTAAAACGTAATAGCATAAAGGCCCAGAGCGCTCAGTCGTCTTGCCTGTTCCAGACGTGCCGTATGAAAGGGGGCTGCTGATATAGCTTGATAACTGGCCCCTCGAAGACCCCAAATATCGGTTGAATCATTAAGGCGTACGGCCGCGGTAATGTCAGACCCGTCAAAGGCATGCCTGGCATTCAATTCTTCTGCCGACCACATGGACGTCAGCATGATATCCACCAGATCAGATTGCATCATCTCTATCATGGCAGCCAGATAATCTGCCGAAGTTTTGGCTGTCCGGCTTCCATTTTCATCAACGGCGAACCCGATACCATTTATGCCACCACCCATGTCGGCATCCTTGGCATCCGCGATAATGAAGTCGCACGGGGAATAACGACCGTTCCTGATACGGTCCAGCTTCCCAGCCAGCCGATTACATATCTGTACATTCATCGGTAATTCTTTCTCCGCACAGGCTGATTATAACCGCCTGATCTTTGCAATTATTATTCTGGCACAACAATGGCACGAACCTCCCCATCAAGTGCCGGCTCCGCAATGGCCGTAGCAGCTTCCTTGAGTGTGATGGTTCGGCTGATTAGCGGTTCAATTGTAACTTTTCCATCAGCTATCAATCCAGCCGCCCGTTCATGGGTGAACGGATTAAGAAAACTGAAATGCAATTGCACTTCGCGAAACAAAAGATCAAAGGGCTCAATGCCAACCTGTTCACCATCCGGCAGCACACCAAGAACGACAACCCGACCACCAGTTCGGGCGAGGTGCGGAGCCATGGCAACTGTTGCTGCAACCCCAGCACATTCAACCACCAGATCAGCGCCGGCCTCCCACTGGTCTCGCATTTCGGTTTCATTACCTGCGACCAGCTGTGCACCAAGACTTCGCCCCAGTTGCTGTTTGACAGGGCTGCGCGTCAACAACATCACTTCGCATCCAGCAAGTTTTGCAAGTTGAACAGCCAGCAGGCCGATCACACCACCTCCGATTATCAACACCCGTTCCCCGGGTTGCGCTGTTCCCAGATCCATGCCGTGTAGAGTGCACGCAAGTGGCTCACAGAATGCTCCATGCAAGACATTCAATGTATTCGGAAGCAAGTGAGCACGTGCTGCGGGAAAGGCGCAATATTTGGCAAAGCCGCCATCCCGGCCAATACCCGTTGCCACGTTTCGATGGCACAAGTTGACACGCCCGCGTCGGCACTGGTCGCAATCGCCGCACCAGTTATTGGGATCGCATGTCACCCGGCTACCGAGCGGCAAAGTTGCAGTAGCTCCGTCTACAACAATTCCCGAAAATTCATGACCCAGCGTTGTGCCAGGCACACAGGGAAATTCTCCTTTGAACAAGTGCCTGTCCGTACCGCAGATACCAGCGGCTTCGACCTGAACAAGAACTTCACCGGGTCCTGGTTCGGGCATGGCGACATCGATTGTGCGAATGTCACCCGCTTCCATCAACCGTGTTGCCAGCATTCATGCACTCCTCGGAAAGGGCCAGTCAGAATAGTTGATTGCCAATGCCATGAACCGATTGCTGTTATCGGATGCGTTTCCCGTCTTCCTCGTCGAATACGAACAGGTTTTCGGCAGGCAGAATCACACCAACTTTGTCGCCCTGCTTGCCATCGAAATCCTTATGGGCCTTGACCACGATCTGGTCGGTTCCCCAATCCACCGTCACCAGCGTGTGGTCGCCGATCAGTTCGGTCGTATATATCTTGCCACTCAGATCGCCTTCAGAAGGTGTGGCAACACTGCAATCTTCCGGTCGCACACCCGCAATTGCTTTTTCAACCCGCCCCTGCACTTTCGTCGATACTTTTGCACCATTGGTGAGGAACTGGTCTCCTTCCAGACTGCCATGGATGACGTTCATGGCTGGGGAACCAATAAACTGAGCCACAAACAGATTGGCTGGGTTGTTGTAGATTTCCGCCGGGGTAGCCAATTGCTGCAAGAAACCTTTTTCAAGTACCGCGACCCGATGCGCCAGCGTCATGGCCTCGATCTGATCGTGGGTCACATAGATTGTGGTTATGCCCAAAGTACCCTGCATATGTTTCAACTCAGCCCGCATATGACCCCGCAATTTGGCGTCGAGATTGGACAAGGGCTCGTCCATCAAGAACACGGAAGGACGGCGAATAATCGCGCGTGCAAGCGCCACACGCTGTCTTTGTCCACCGGACAATTCGCGGGGATAGCGTTCCAGCAGATTTTCCAACTGCACCTGTTTTGCAGAATCAAGTATGGCACTTTCTATCTCCGCCTTTCCAAGTTTGCGCACCTTCAATGGAAAGCCTATATTTTCTGCAACGGTCTTGTGGGGATAGAGCGCATAAGACTGAAACACCATGGAGATGTCGCGGTACTTTGGCAAGATATCTGTCACGTCACGGTCGCCGATATAGACCCGACCCGCCGATGGTGTCTCCAGGCCGGACAATATGCGCAGCGCCGTCGTCTTGCCGGAACCGGAAGCTCCCAACAAGACGAGAAATTCACCTGGGTCGACCTCCAGATCAAACTCCTCCAGCACCTTGACGGCGCCGAAACTCTTTTGAACCGAATCAAATTTGACCGAGGCTCTGGAACTACTGTCTGCCATATTCTACCCCTTTACCGCACCCAGCAGCACACCTCTGGAAATAAATCGTGTCAACAGAACCGCCATGATGATCACCGGTATAATCATCACAACAATAATGGCGCACATCTCCCACCAAAACACGCCCTTCTCGCCAGCGTTTTTGGCCGCGACCATAATAGGCATGGTCTGCACTTTCACCGTAGCAAGGAAGACTGCAAACAAATATTCATTCCAGTTCAGAACCAGGATCAGCAATGTGGTTGCCGCCAGGCCGGGCCGGGTCAGCGGCATCACGATATCCCAGAAAATACCAAACCGCGTCGCTCCATCCAACTGGGCGGATTCTTCCAGTTCTATGGGCAGATTGGCGAAGAAGTCGTGCATCAGCCAAACCACGATGGGCAGGTTGGCCACGGCATATAGCAGGATCAGGGCCAGATGCGTATCCAGCATACCGACAGCCTGAAACATCACATAGATCGGAATGACAACAACGATCGGTGGCAAAATGCGCTGGGATATGATCCAGAACAAAATATCTCCGTTGCCCAATTGCATCTTGAAATGACGACCGAAGGCTCGTGCCAGAAAGAAGAATAACGCAAGCGCGACAGCAGAAGATGCCCACCACGGAACACCCGCATAGGTCGTGATCACGATTACCGCAATAATGAGAAGGACGAAGATGAGAATATTGCCGAATTTCGGCTTGTACTGGATCCGCGCCAGCGCATAGGCAGCCATGGATCCGACCGCAACACAAAACAGGGTCGATGCAATACTGATCACGATTGAGTTGGTGAAGGCCAGATAGATTTTGCAGATTTGCGGCTCCATCGGCTCAATTGAAACAACCGGCGAAACCACAAAGGCAAATGAATTATGCACCAGCAGATAAAGCTGACGCACAATTGAGGACATGTCGCAAAACGGGTCAAGATTGAACTGGGCTCGCCAGGCATCAAGATTGGGCTGAAAATCCACAAAAGGAATATAAAAGGGACCCTGATTGACCGCAGCAGCATCCTTGAAAGATGTGATAATGACCCAATAGATCGGGAACAATACGAACAGCGACCATATGGCCAGAAAAGTATAGGCAAAGAGTTTGGCAGCGGGAGCCATCTTGCCAACAGCAGGTGGTTCAAACAGACGCTGCATCAGGCTTCGGTTTTGCTTCTCAAATTTGAAAGAGGCTGTCCTCATTTCCGCGCCTTCCGTAGCTGACCCAGAACCACATAATTGAAGAATGAGGCACAGACGACGACCGTTAAAATCAACAGCAGATAGGCAATTGCCGCCGATTTCCCCATGTCATTGGCCCGCCACACATAGACCGCATGAAGCGTCATGGATTCGGTTGAGGACCCCGGCCCGCCACCTGTCATGATATTGGGCAGGTCCATGATCTTGAACGCTTCGATAGCTCGAATGAGCAGGACGGTCACTGCAACAGGCACGACCTGTGGCCACGTCACTTCCCTGAAAATATGTACACTGGATGCACCATCCACTTGTGCTGCTTCCACATGGTCGCGCGGAACGTTTTCCAGTGCTGCCAGCATGCAAATGAAGATGAAGGGAATCCATTGCCATGAGTCGCAAATCATCATGACAAAACGGGCCGACCAGGGATCAACCGACCAGACCCATGTTGATGCCCCGAAGAGTCCAAGGATTGGCTCAAACGGCCCTTTGGTCACATCAGCAACCATTTTCATCGCGTAGCCAACGCCCAGTGGTGTCACCATAAGCGGGATAAAAAAGATAACCCGAAAAAAGTTTTTGCCCTTAATGGGCTGGGAACACAGGAAGGCAAGTCCGGTTCCAATGATGAATTGCACACCGCATCCAACCAGAACGTAAAACAGCGTCGTGTAAAGTGTTCCAATCGTATTGCCGGAAAGCAGAGATGCGGCGAGGATCCACGCCAGGAATATTGCCATGGCCGCCGAAATCGAGCGGCCCAGCATACCAACCCATGTTGCAGTTTTGAGTGATCTGTAGAGCCACCAGAGCACCAGGCAGACAAAGGCTGCAAACAGTATTGTCGCTACGATGTTGACTGGCTCGGTTCTGCCCAGAAAGTGAACCTGATCACTTCCAAAAAACTGTTTTGAGAAATTGCGTAATCCAACAAAGCGAAAGCGCAGACCGTCACCGGAAAAGCGTACGCGACTCAGCGCAAAAATCATCGAATAGACGGTTGGAAAAATCGCAAATATCAGAATCAGCGTCACCGCCGGAGCGATGAAGAATGTTCCTGCATGCCGATCAACCCACTCCCGCCAGCGGTCGCTAAAAGAGGGGCCAGCCGGAGTAAACCCCAGCTGGCTTGTATTTGCATAATCTGTCATCAGACGCTGGTCTTGTTAACCGTCGCCCAGTGCCAGGCCTTGAGCCTTGATCTGCTCGTCGCGACCAAAGTCCTCAGTGATTTCTTCCCAACCTTCTTCGATGTTCTGAAGGGCTTCTTCCACGCTGATTTCACCTGCAAGATAGCGGGCCAGCTCCGTGTCGAGCACCACCCCGGTATATTGCTGAGCACCTGGAATCTTCATGTCTGAAGCCATATTGAGGCTATTGAGAGCACCGTTAATGGCGCCGATATAGTTCTCGGCAAGATCCTGTGGCATGCCCGACTTGACGAACAGATCAGGGCTGGCCAGTTGCGACAAACGGTAAGGGTTGTAACCCGTTGCACCGATTGTCACGTCAACACCGGACTGTGCGGCCTGGTTCATGTAAGACAGGAACGCATAGGCTGCGTCTTTCGTCTTCTGATCAGCACGTTTGTTGATCGCACCAGCCCATCCGCCAAATGCAGCAAACGGCGCATAGTTGATACCGTCAATGGAGTGAGGTGCGTTTTCCTTGGTCACAGGTACAAGCTTGCCGGTTTCACGGTCCAGCACTTCACGTGACCCAACAGCTGACACCGCATAAAGCAGTCCTTTAATCGCCGTTGCGTCATCATCAAGTTGCAAGGGTCCAGGATCGCCCCATTCCACAAGCAGGCCGCAACGTCCGGCTTTGAAGATCGCACGTGTATCACCAATATCCATGTTAAGTTCTTCAGGCGGACCGTATTTGCCAGTCTCCTTGTATAGCTCAAAGGCTTTCTTCCAACCTTCATTATTCATGATTGGCTTCATGGTCTTGTTGTCAAAATGGAACCCCTGAGCAGTACCCTGTGTCTGCACGATTGGTGCAGCAAAGGTCTGGACCGCAAAATAGGATTGCGCATTGCGTTTTTTGAAGATGCAGGACCCGAAGTCAGCCTCGCCATCACCATTCATGTCCTGACCATGGATTTTTGACGCCACGTCAAGATAGTCTTCCCAGGTCTTGGGTGGCTCCAGTCCGGCCTTTTCCAGCACATCCTTGCGGTAATACACCATCTGGAAGTCACCATCGACCATCAGCAATTTTGTCTTGCCACCGACCTTCTGGCCGAAGTCGCGGAAATATGGGGCAATGTCGGCCATATCGATCTTGTCATCCTTGGCGACATATGGGTCGAGATCTTCAAGCAAACCTGCAGCGTCGAGTTCAACACCCCAACCGGCAGCGAACACGCCAACATCAATCGAGTTGGTTCCGGTTGACCAGTCGTTTTGAATTTTTGGGAATATTTCAGCAAACGGCACTTCGGTTACGACGACCTTGCCTCCGGTAGCTTCCTGAAATTCCAATCCTCGTTCAGCCAGCCGGCCTGCGATAACATATCCGGGTCGGGTCAAAATGTTGATCGTGACTCCGTCGAACTCTCCAGCCGTGGCGATGGGCGAGAGCCCGGCCAGTGCGCCCGTGGCGACGGTCAGACTCAACAATTGCTTGCGAATTTGCATTTATTTCTCCTCCTACTTTTACAATGACAATGAGCTTTTCAGATCTTCGTCTCGGGCAGCGTAGTCCGCATAAAGTGAGATTGCTACAATAATTTCTTCGCGATTTAAGTTCACTGCGCAAAAAGAGACGCAGGGCTATAGACCACGCAATATGTCGGATCACGCTCAATAAGCGTAACTGGCACTGTCGATCAGTTTGGCCACACCATCGCGTTCGACAACCCGCTTTCTCATTCCCCGCTCAAGAATTTGACCATAGTCATGCCCGGCAGCAACACTGCAATACCAGGTAAAGATCAGAGGGGCGGATCCGAAATTTATTGAGCGATGGGCCCAATCAGGAGGAATGAATGCACTGGTGCCAGCAACCATTTCTACCGTTTCGCTGCGGCCGTCCCTGTCCTCTAACAATAGCAAGCCCGAGCCACTCAAGGTGGTGTAGACTTCCGCTTTGCTGCGATCTTGGTGAAAATGGCCCCGCGTCATGAAATATTCGTCCCCAACTTTTCCGGGATGCATTGTAGTGATTCCAAAAAACAGATCACTACCCGCCTGCCTGAACTCTTCGACCTGATAGACAACCGGGTCATTCTGCTCCCGAACCTGCTTTAGCCACGCCTCCGCATCAAAATACAGGCCTTCAAGTTCGCTCAACCTCTTGGTGTAAGTTCCATTTGAGGGAGACAGCTTGCCCGTCAACGGATCAATGTGAACTTGAACAGGAGTGGAATGGGACATTGGAACCCTCTAGGTTTGGCATTGAAGGCCAGCGGCGTCGAATCCAGCTACGACAAACTGCCAATGATATTACAAACTCAAGACCCACAGGCAAATAGCACACATTGATTGTTGGAGGCTTGGCGTCTACTGCTTTTAGGGTTGCGGGCAGGAATTATCCGGCACTGGCCCGGCACTGGTATTGTGGGTTCAACATGGCTGCAAAATTGGAAAAACATTTGAAGATCGGTGTTCTTGGTTGCGGCCCAATTGCGCAGGCAGGACATTTCGAAAGCGTCACAAAGGGAAGAAATACCGAACTCTACGCGATCTGTGATGTGGCAGAAGACCTGCTGCAGCGCTTTTCTGCAGCCCATGGAGCAAAGAAGGCCTATCGCGACTATCAGGCCATGTTGGCCGACCCCGAACTTGATGCAGTGATTATTGCAACCGCCGATGAATTCCATGTTCCAGCCTCACTTGCCGCATTGGAAGCAGGCAAACACGTGCTGTGTGAAAAGCCGTTGGGTGTATCACTTGAGGAAGCGGAAGATCTAAGTGCTGCAGTGCAAAGGTCCAACCGCTTGCTGCAGGTAGGTCATATGAAACGGTTCGATCCAGGAATCCAGAGCGCGAAGCAATTTATCGAGAATGAAATGGGTGAGATGTTAGCCTTCAAAGGCTGGTATTGTGATTCAACCCGTCGCTATTCCATGACCGATGCCGTCCAGCCCTTGATAGTCAGAAGCGACCTCGCTCGAAAACCGGCAAGAAACCCCAAAGAAAATCTGCAGCAATACTACATGCTCGCACATGGTTGCCATCTGGTCGATCTGGCACGTTATTTGTGTGGGGATCTGGTTGAAGTGCAGGCAAGGCACTCACAAAGATTCGGGGCCAATTGCTGGTTTGTTGATGTTGCCTTTGCCAACGGCGCTCTTGGTCATCTTGACCTGACGGTCGCTGTACGCATGGATTGGCACGAAGGTTTTCAGCTTTACGGCGAAAATGGCAGCATCGTGGCCAAGACTTTCAATCCCTGGTTTTTCAAATCCAGCGAGGTGGACATTTTTCGCGAGGACACGGGAGAAACTTCGCGCGTTCTGGGTGCTGATGCTCACTTCTACAGGCGGCAATTGGAGAGCTTTGCTGATGCAATTTTAAACAACACCTCGGTTAAGGGCGCATCAGTTGAGGATGGCGTAGCTTCGGTGAGAGCGATGCTTGCTATAGCTGAATCGGCGCGCACCGGTCGTCCGGTTAAACTCCGCAACGTCTCGGGACCCATTTGATGCAGATTGGAGTATTTGCCAAAATCTTCCAGGGCACAGACCCTGCTCAGGTGTTGGCTGCCTGCAAGGTGGCGGGCTATGAATCAGTCCAGTACAATATGTCATGCTCAGGCCTTGATGCCCTGCCGGCCTCTGTTGGCAATAATACAGCGCACAGGGTCGCTGAGGCAAGCCAATCAACGGGAATCGCTATCAATGCCATCTCGGCAACCTATAATATGATCGATCCCGACAAGACCCGCCGAGAACAGGGGCGGCGCGCTTTCACTGCAATTGCTGAAAAAGCAGAAGCTATGGGCAGCTCACTTGTCACCGTCTGCACAGGTAGCAGGGATCCACATGACAAATGGCGGCACCATCAATCCAATGCCGATTCCCAATCCTGGACAGATATGTGCCGCGAATTCGAACTGGTCCTGGAACAGGCCGAGCGCCATGACATTATAATCGGCGTGGAGCCGGAACATGCAAATGTGGTTAGCACCGCCCGTAAGGCCCAAGACCTGCTGCAATCTTTTGGCAACGAACGTTTACGCATTGTTTTCGATCCCGCCAACTTGATTGAAAACCGCACGCCCGACACACATCCATTCATCCTCAATGAAGCTATCGAC
>JBPCWM010000285.1:0-6002 GCA_051009515.1 Rhizobiaceae bacterium
CCCACTTCTTCGTCGTAGGAAAAGGCATAGTGGATAGGCACCTGCAGATCGGCTTCTTTCATGGCTTTTGCGTGGGCCAGAGAACAGGCCACAAAGCCTTTCATGTCGCAGGTGCCTCTGGCGAAGAGGCGGCCATCGCGTTCGTCAAGCTTGAACGGATCGCTGCTCCATTTCTGTCCATCGACTGGAACCACATCCGTATGGCCGGACAATACGACGCCACCTTCAATGTCCGGTCCTATAGTGGCCCAAAGGTTGGCCTTGGTTTCTTCATCGTTGAAGGTCAGCCGCGATTCAATGCCGATGGCGTCAAGCTTTCCTCGCACATAATCAATCAAATCAAGATTTGAATGGCGCGAAGTGGTGTCGAATGAAACGAGGCTGGCCAGTGTATCGATACAATCCTTTGAAGATGGTTTTGAATTCAACATGGGACTCAGCTTCCAGTGCTTGATTGAACGTGCTTGTTATAGTGTCATTGTGCCCTTACTTTCTGTAAAGGTACAAATGGAGATCGCAGGCATCCATGCGACGGGTCGTCATTAGCGGAACCGGTGTGTTCACACCAGACGAAATCATCACAAATGCAGAACTTGTCGTGGCATTCAACGCTTGGGCCGACCAGCAAAACGAACTTCATGCCAATGAAATAGAGGCCGGAGACCGCGAACCCGTTCAGCATTCCAGCGAAGAGTTCATATTCAAAGCCTCGGGAATTCGGCAGCGCCACGTGATGAACAAGGCGGGCGTGCTGGACCCTGATGTCATGCACCCGCAATTGCGCCAGCGTGATGATGATGAACCGGGAATTATGACCGAAATGGCGATTGACGCTGCACGAAAGGCTCTGAAAGCAGCTGACAAAACCCCTTCCGACGTGTCCGCGGTCCTCTGCGCGGCCTCTAACCATGAGCGCGCCTATCCCGCAATTGCCATTGAAATCCAGAATGCATTGGGAATTGAAGGTTTCGGTTTTGACATGAACGTGGCCTGTTCATCAGCCACATTTGGTATTCAGACGGCCAGTGACATGATCCGCAGCGGAACGGCTGATTGCATTTTGATGGTCAATCCGGAAATCTGTTCAGGGCATCTGGAATGGCGCGACCGCGATTGCCACTTTATCTTTGGTGACGTGTGCACGGCGGTGGTTCTGGAAGCGAGTGAAACTGCGACTTCCGACAATCAATTCGAGATTGTGTCTTGCAAATGTCTGACCCGTTTTTCAAACAATATTCGTAACAATAATGGCTTTTTACGGCGCTCCAGACCAGCAGGGGTTGTAGACCGTCGGGATATGCAATTTATGCAAAATGGGCGGCAGGTATTCAAACAAGTTGTGCCCATCGTGTCAGAACTGGTGATAGATCATTGCAACGAAGAGGGGTTGGATCCGACCAAACTCAAACGCATGTGGCTCCATCAGGCCAACAAATCGATGAATGACTTCATTGGGCGCAAAGTGCTTAGGCGGGTGCCGGAACCGGAAGAGCAACCCAATATCCTGCAGGACTACGCCAATACGAGCTCTGCTGGTTCGATTATTGCGTTCTCCCAAAACAACCAGAATTTCAACAGGGGCGATGTTGGTGTAATCTGTTCATTCGGGGCAGGATATTCTGTCGGCAATATCATTGTGAAAAAGCTGAACTAACCGGTGGATTGGAAATGCTGTTTGTAGCTGAAAACAGCGATGGTAATCGCATAGAATATCGCGACACAAAGCGCCATTTGTGGTTGCTCGCATATTTTGTGCCGCTGATGCCGGTAATTTCTGTTTGGCTGTATTTTGTTTCCGGCCAAAACCCGCTCGTCACTTTGCTTCCCCTTGCCTTTTTTTTCGTTTGCATTCCGCTATTGGATTTTGTCGTTGGGGAAGACGTTACAAACCCGCCTCCTGAGATTGTAGCGCTCATGGAAGCCGACAGATATTATAGCCGTTTGCTCTATCTGTCGGTCCCTCTCTTTTGGTTGGGTCTGCTTGTTCCGGCGTGGCTAGTGGGTACGCAGGATTTGCCGTGGTGGGCCGTTTTGGCCCTGGCAATTGGAACAGGATACTCCTCTGGCACCGCTATTACTGTGGGTCATGAACTCGGTCATAAACTGAACAGAACTGACCGGGTCATGGCCATTCTGGCGAATGCTGTATCAGGTTATGGACATTTTTGCATTGAGCACAATCGCGGGCATCACACATGGGTAGCGACACCGGAAGATTTTTCCAGTGCCCGTTTCAATGAAAGCATCTATGCGTTTGCCCTGCGAGATTCCTATGGTGCCCTTGTGAGCGGGTGGCACCGAGAACATGAGCGACTGCATCGCAAGGGCCTTCCAGCCCTGCACCGGTCGAACGAAGTCCTGCAGGGCTATATGATTACGCTGATTGTTGTATTGATTTTGATCGCGCTCTTCGGGCTGGTCATGATTCCTTTTTTGCTTATGCAATACGCTATTGGCTGGTATGCGCTGAGCCAGGCGAATTACGTTGAACATTACGGTTTGAAGCGCCAAAAGCTGCCCAATGGTCGCTATGAGCCGGTTCGGCCGCACCACTCCTGGAATACCAACCACCTGATCTCAAACCTGATGCTGTTTCACCTTCAGCGGCACAGTGATCATCACGCCAATCCGCTGAAACCCTATCAGGGGTTGCTTGACCATGAGAGTTTGCCCCGACTACCGTCAGGCTATCCTGGATGCTTCTTGTTGACCGCAGTGCCTACCCTGTGGCGCCGGGTTATGAACCCAAAAGTGCTGGATTGCGTGAGTGGCGATATCAGCAAGGTGAATACCGGCCAAATGTAAATCAAAACCAGACTGGCACTATACCCTGTCCAGCATGGCATACCAGGTCAGCGCCAGCACTTTCAGCGGATTGCGCAACAAGGTTCCTCCGGGGAAGCCTGGAATTTTCAATTCCTTCAACAGTTTGATCTGTTCGCTTTTGCCCACAAAATGCTCTGCAATCATGCGCCCGGTATGATTGGACAGCATGACCCCATGGCCTGAAAAACCACCTGCGGTCCAAAGTCCAGGTTCCAATTCCCGCACAAATGGCATGCGAGGCAGGGTAATCGCAACGTTACCACCCCAAGCGTGGGTAATTTCTGTTTTGGCTAGATGAGGATAGATTTCGGTAATTTGCTTTCGTATGGCCCGTTCAATATCGCCGGGTCTGGATTTCCCATAGGCCTCGCGACCGCCAAACAGCAGCCGGTTGTCCTTTGACTTGCGAAAATAGCGAACCACGAACCTGCTGTCATCGACTGCGTGCATGTGCGGCAAGACAGTTGTGTTTTCCTCAAGTGGAACGGTAGCACCAATAAAGCTCTGTATAGGCAAGACATGATTGGCCAGTTCGGGCCGGATATCTCCATGATAGCCATTGAGTGCCAGGACAACGCGTTCAGCACTGACAGTGCCCATTGGCGTTTTCAGCGCGAATTTCCCACGTTTTTGCATGCGCGTGACCGCGGTTTGTTCATGGATGCGGGCACCAGAACGGGCGGCGACCGCCGCCAAGCCTATGACATATTTCATCGGGTGGATATGGCCGGTGCCCATATCCATTATTCCTCCAAAATAAGCGCTGCTACCCAGTTTTTTGGCCATTTCAGGCTGGGACAGATAGCTGATCGGGGCGTAGTTATATTTGTTTTGGAGGTGCTCAACTTTAGCCTGTGCCTCTGCTTCGTACCGCCGTTTGTGCATGGGCGTAAGCTGCCCAATTTGATAGTCGCAATCGAAAGAATGGGTCTTTGTCGTTTCCAGTAAGTTTTTTTTGGCGTCTTCTGCCATGTCCCACAATGCTCTGGATCTTTGTAAACCCAACTGTTTTTCAAGTTCGAAGATATCGCCACGCTGTCCACTGCCCATCTGGCCACCATTGCGGCCAGACGCTCCGTCTCCCAGCCGATTGGCTTCAAGAAGGGCGACCCGCGCGCCATTTTGGGCAAGATGCAGGGCTGTGCTCAAGCCACAAAATCCGCCGCCCACGATTGCAACATCGACGTCGAGATCACCTTCAAGCGCGCGATATGTGGGCCGCTCCCCGCAACTGTCTTCATACCAGGATCGGCCGGGTGCTATGGGAGATTGATATGCACTCATGACGACAACTCACACATTCAAGAGCAGATATTCTCGTTCCCAGGGCGAGATTACTTTCATGAATGTCTCATATTCTTCCCGCTTGATTGCCGAATAGACACCCATGAAACCGGCGCCAAGAACTTCTTTAAGACTGTCGTCATTTTCAAACAGGTCCAGCCCGTCCAGCAGACCGCGCGGAAGTTCATTCTTGCCTTCATTGGCTGCGATTGAAACGGATCCATCGGGAACGATGTTATGCTTCAGGCCCAAAAGTCCGCAAGTGAGGGACGCAGCCAGTGCCAGATAAGGATTGGCGTCCGACGATGGAATGCGGTTTTCAACACGGCGTGCATTTGGCTCGGATGTGGGAATACGCAACCCGGTTGTCCGGTTGTCGTAGCCCCAGCATACATTGACCGGCGCTGACGTGTTGGTGGTGAGGCGGCGGTAGGAATTCACATATGGGGCCATCATCACCAATGCCTTGGGTAGGAAATGCTGCATGCCACCGATGAAACTGTGAAACTGTTGGCTTTCCTTGCCATCTTCATCGCTGAATATGTTTTTGCCAGTTTCCATATCTACCACCGATTGATGGATATGCATTGCGGAGCCAGGCTGATCCTGTGCCGGTTTCGCCATGAATGTTGCATACATGCCGTGATGGAGCGCAGCTTCCCGAATGGTCCGTTTGAACATGAATACCTGATCTGCAAGTTCTATTGGATCGCCATGATTGAGGTTTATTTCAAGCTGGGCTGCTCCTTCTTCGTGAATCAGGGTTTCGATTTCCAACCCCTGGGCACCGGAATAATCGTAAACATCATCCACCAATTCATCAAACTCGTTCACCCCTCCGATTGAATATCCATTACCTCCAGCAATGGCTCGGCCTGAGCGGCCGATGGGAGGTTGCAGCGGGATATCGGGGTCTTCATTGGTTTTGACCAGATAGAATTCGATTTCCGGCGCAACAACAGGTTTCAATCCCATGGCTTCATATAACGACACTACTTTGCGCAAGACATTGCGCGGTGCGTATTCAACCGGTTCTCCACCATAGTCGCGCATGTCACAAATGACCTGCGCTGTTGGGTCTGTTTCCCATGGGACGGCAGACAAAGTTGACAGGTCCGGTGCCAATCGCAAATCACCGTCATGGGGTGGATACTGAAAATCATCGCTTTCTTCAGGATAGCTGCCCGAGATAGTTTGCATGAAAATCGAGCTGGGTAGAGCCAATGCGGACGTGCTGAGGAATTTTGACGACGGCATCATTTTGCCGCGAGCAACTCCGGCAATGTCCGGTGTAATGCACTCAATATCTTCGATTCCCCGCACAGCAAGCCAATGACGTGCCTCTTCCAGCGTCTCAACACCTCTGGCAGCAGACCATTCGCCATCATCAGTCGTAGATGAACCCGTCTGGGACATGTGGCTTCCTTTGTTTCCAATTGCCGTTGCTTAGCAGAAACAATCACAGAACTTAATAGCCCTAAAATGACGGATTCTTAACGGCTTGGCGTCAGGCTTGACGAAAATAACATGAGCTTGGGCGAGCAAATGGACAATAACGCGCTTTTACGGCGGATTTCGCGGGCGACCGATAGTCGTGCGCCGGGTCAACCACAGAATGAACCACCACCAATTGTAAATTCGGGTCAGGTGCCTCCGGTACATCGGAACCAGCCAGACGCACAGTCTGTGCGAACGGTACCTTCTGGCGCAAATGCGGCAACTAGTGCTCAAAATCCTATTAGACAAGCAACACCCCAACGCCAGGTCGTACCACCACCATCTGTACCGCCATTGTCACCGCAGGCGGCAGCGACGACGGCGGCACCAATTACAGCTTCGGTGGTTCCGCAAACACCCAATGATGTAAGAACAGCGGGTGAGCCCTCAAGTCC
>JBPCWM010000286.1:0-33481 GCA_051009515.1 Rhizobiaceae bacterium
GAGTTTCTCGGCAATCTCTACCACCTGAATGCCGAAGAAGAACCAGAAAATGAAGATTATCCCACAGACCCGGCATTTCGCGAGAAATATGGTCCGCGCGGCGTCATCAAGTCGAGCGCCGATGGCAAGGTTGAAGATACTGGCCCCTTGACCAAAAAGCGGATGGAAACTGTTGATGATGAAACCATCGACGCAGCGTTGAACTTCATTGACCGGGCCCATGCTGCCAAGAAACCATTCTACGTCTGGTGGAACGGCACGCGCATGCATTTCCGTACTCACGTGAAAGCAGACCGTCGCAACCCCGGCAATGATGAATACACTGATGGCATGCTCGAGCATGATATGCATGTGGGCATGTTGCTTAAGAAGATCGACGATCTAGGCATCGTGGACAACACCATCGTGCACTACTCAACCGACAACGGTGTCCACATGAACACATGGCCTGATGCAGGTATGACACCGTTCAAAAGTGAGAAAAACACAAACTGGGAAGGCGGATGGCGTGTTCCGTCCATGGTACGCTGGCCTGGCAAAATCAAGGCGGGGTCGATTTCGAACGAAATCATGCACCACATGGACTGGTTGCCAACCTATCTCGCAGCAGCTGGCAATCCTGACATCAAGGAACAGCTCAAGAAAGGTGGCGTGAAGGCCATTGGGCGCGAATACAAAGTGCACCTTGATGGCTACAACATGCTGCCATATCTGACAGGTGAAACGGACGAAAGCCCACGCAAGGAGATTTTCTATTTCTCTGATGAGGGTGATCTGACCGCGTTGCGCTATGGACAATGGAAGTTGATTTTCATGGAGCAAAAGGCAACTGGCACATTGCGAGCATGGATTGAGCCGTGGACACCACTGCGTATTCCTTTGATTATCAACTTGCGTCGTGACCCGTACGAGCGTGCCTACACAACATCCAACACATACTATGACTGGTTGTTGGACCGCGCTTATCTGCTGGTTCCTGCTCAGGCTTATGTTGCACAGTTCCTGCAAACATTTGCTGAGTTCCCTCCACGCCAGGAAGCTGCATCGTTCAGCCTTGATAAGGTGATGAAGCAACTGGAAACCGGTGGTGGCAGCAGGTAACAAACTTGATTGCTTTGCCCCGCATCTTCCTGGTCGTAGTGGCCGTGGATGCGGGGCATTTTTTTTAAACTTGGGTAATTCTCCATGACCGCTCACGACAATATTGTTGAGCTAAGAACTCAAATGGCCAGCTCTATAATTGGCCAGCAAGATGTAATTGACCGATTGATTATTGGGCTTCTGGCCGATGGCAACCTGTTGATCGAAGGTTTGCCGGGTCTGGCCAAGACACGAGCAATCAAAAGTCTGGCGAAAAATCTTGCCGCCGACTTCAGCCGCATACAGTTCACCCCTGATCTCCTGCCAGCCGATGTTACCGGTGCGGAAATCTATTTTTCAGATGGTGAGGAAAGCCAGTTCAAATTCCAGCCCGGGCCAATATTCGGCAACATCATTCTGGCAGATGAAATCAACCGCGCCCAGGCCAAAGTTCAGGCCGCACTGCTGGAAGCAATGGAAGAACGCCAGGCGACGGTCGCTGGCACAACCCACAGAATGCCGGACCTGTTCATGGTTATGGCAACGCAAAACCCTATCGAACAGGAAGGAACCTATCCCCTCCCGGAAGCTCAGATGGACCGATTTCTCATGCATGTGAACATTGGATATGGAGATGAGGCCGCTGAGGCCGAGGTAATCCGCCTTGTACGTTCAGAGAACAGCCCGTCAAAGGGCAAAGGCAGCGCCAAGGTCAGGAAGCCTGCTCCTATCTCTCAGAAAACCGTGTTTGATGCGCGTGCGGAAATAGCAAACATACATTCATCAGAAGCAATCGAGACCTATCTGGTCGATCTTGTTTTTGCCACGCGATATCCTGAAAAATATTCCAATCAACTGGCATCATGGATTGATGTTGGAGCAAGTCCTCGCGGTGGCATAGGTCTGGATAAGTGTTCGCGGGCCCATGCCTGGCTGCAGGGTGGTGACTATGTCAGCCCGGATGACGTTCGAGCCATAGTCCATAATGTGCTGCGCCACAGGCTGGGCCTCTCCTATGAAGCTCAGGCGGAAGGCGTGACTGCAGACCAGGTCATCACGGAAATTGTCGGGCTGGTCGCAGCACCCTAGAGGGTGCGCCGGTCTATCTTCAGCGAGGAGCCTATGCCAGCCGAGAGTGAAGGTGTTTATGTGGATCTGCAGGAACTGATCCGGCTCAAGCATCAGGGGCAGGGCTTTTCCTTTTTGCCGCGGCAACCGGTTCACAGTCTGTTGGCCGGGCAAAAGGCCTCCAAACTGCGCGGCCGAGGTCTCAATTTCGAAGAGATAAGGGAATACCTTCCCGGCGATGACATTCGCAGTATGGATTGGAAAGTCACCGCGCGCATGCGCAAGCCACATACAAGGGTATATACTGAAGAGCGTGACCGACCCACCCTGCTGGTAGTGGATCAGCGCATGTCCATGTTCTTTGGCAGCCAGAATGCGCTTAAATCAGTTATTGCCGCCCAGGTTGCGGCTCTTGCTGCCTGGCGGGTGGTTGGGGTTGGCGACCGGGTTGGCGCATTGGTATTCAACGATACGGATATCGACGAAGTTCGCCCCCACAGAAGCAATAGAACGGTGATGCGTATTCTAGATGTTCTTGTTTCAAAGAACCATGCCCTGAAGGCCAGCAACCCACCAAAATCCAACCCTGGGCAATTGAATGAAGTGCTGCAACTGGCCTGTCGACTGGCCCAGCATGATACACTGGTTTGTGTGATCAGCGACTTTGAGGGCAGTGATGAATTGACTCAAAAACTGCTCACCCGCTTGGTGCAGCACAATGATGTGCTGGCGGGAATGGTGTTTGATCCGTTGGAGGCAGACCTGCCGAAAGGGGGGCAACTGGTGGTTGGCGATGGTGAATTGCAGCCGGAGTTCGATTCCGAGGACCCGGAGCTTAGAAACCGCTATTTAACAGCTGGCACGGCACGCCGCGAGCAGCTTCAATCGTTCTTGATGACAAGGCAGATTCCTCTATTGCCGCTTCATACAGGAGCGTCTGTAGCCCATCAGATTCGCCAACATCTTGGCTACAGAACAAAGCGGGTGTCCCAATGAGCGATCAAGCTACCATGGAGCAGTCTTCCGCAGAGTTGTTTGGATCAAACCGCATGTGGGGGTTGAAGGAACTTCCCCTGCCAGAACCGGTCGGGTGGATGCCGCAGACCGCCGGCTGGTATGGTGGGGGTCTGTTACTCTTGCTGGTGTTTGCTGTTTTGGGATGGCGTTTGTGGAAACGCTACAAGCGCGATGCCTATCGTCGTGAAGGGTTGCTGCGTCTTGAGGAGATGTCGGTTCAGCCAGGCACACCCCATGACTTGCCATTCCTGCTCAGGCGGTCTGCACTGTGCCTTGGGGAACGTGGCGATGTTGCCGGATTGCGGGGTGAGGCCTGGATTGAATGGCTCAATGAAAGCGCGGGCAAAAGACTGTTTCACAACCAAGATGCCCACCTGCTGGATGATTTGGCATTTGGTCCAGCGAATGGAGCAGAACAAAAGAATGACGATGTTGTGAACCTTATCGAAACGAGCAAAATCTGGATGAGGATTCACCGTGCTGCAATTTGAACTGCCATGGGCCTTTTTGATGCTGCCATTGCCGCTCATTGTCTATCTTCTGGCGCCGGAATTCAGGGATTCCGGCGAGGCTGTGCGGGCCCCGTTCTTTTCCAAACTGGCGGACCTGACCGGCCAGACGCCCCGCACAGGCGCCTTTGTCTTGAGAAAGGGCTTTCTGCAAAAAGCGAACATCGTTGTGACCTGGGTTCTTATTGTTGTGGCACTGGCCAGACCAGTCTGGCTCGGGGAACCAATTGTGCAGGAAAAGTCCGCGCGTGATCTCTTGTTGATCGTTGATTTGTCGGGTTCGATGGATGAAGCAGATTTCACGAATGGTGCTGGGCAAAAGGTCCCGCGCATCGACGCAGTCAAGGAAGTGCTCCACGATTTTGTCGCCGAGCGCCAGACGGATCGAATTGGACTGGCTGTCTTCGGTAATGCGGCCTTTCCTCAGGCTCCCTTTACCGAGGACCATCAAACAGTTCTGACTCTGCTGGATGAACTGCAAACCGGTATGGCTGGCCCAAAAACCATGATTGGAGATGCAATCGGGCTGGCAGTTCGACTGTTTGAATCAAGCGAAAGTCAAAACAAAGTGGTAATTCTGCTCACTGATGGTAACGACTCCGGCAGCCAGATGCCCGTGCCGCGCGCTGTTGAGATAGCAGCTGAAAACGACATTCAAATCCACACAATCGCCATGGGAGATCCAACAACAGTTGGAGAAAAGGAACTGGATACCAAAACGCTTAGAAGTATGTCGGAAACGACTGGAGGGCAATATTTCCTGGCTATGGACAGCGAAGAACTGGCCTCGATCTATCAGACGCTCGACGAGCTTGAGACCGAGAAACTGGAAACCATTTCTTACCGTCCCAAGCTTGGCCTGTTTCACTATCCCCTTGCATTGATGGTTTTGTGCAATCTCCTGCTTGCCGGGATTATGCTTTTTTCTTCGTCCAGCTCCAGAAGAAAGCGCGCCAATGTCTGAAGCCGCACTTGATCAGTTTCATTTTCTGCGCCCGTTCTGGTTGTTGCTGGTTCCTCTGGCACTTTGGATGCATTTGCGCCTTCGGCGCAGTTTCTCCGCATCTTTGCAGTGGCAATCGGTAATTCCAGCGCATTTGTTGAAACATCTTGTTGTCTCCGGGCGCAACAGGAAGAAAGTTAGGCCATACCACTTGTTTACTGCCTCCATCGTTCTGGCTGCGGTGGCACTTGCTGGCCCGGCATGGGAACGGCAGCTCACACCCTTCACTCAGGACAAGGCGCCCCTCATAATCGCCCTGAAGCTTACACCAACCATGCTCGCAACGGATCAGGCCCCCACCCGCCTTGAGCGGACCAAGCAGAAGATTCAGGATATTCTTGATCGTCGAAAAGGTGCGCGAACGGCTGTCATTGCCTATGCAGGGAGTGCCCATGCCGTCCTGCCGCTTACTGATGATACTCAACTTATTGAACTATATCTGGCATCGCTCTTCCCCGCACTGATGCCACGCGAGGGTGATGATGCCAGTGCTGCCCTAAAACTTGCGCAAAATATGCTTACACCCGACGATAATGGCTACAATGGCGATGGCAGCGAAGTCGAGCGCGAAAACGATGGCGGCAGCGGAGGTGGCGAATATGTTGTCGGAACGGTGCTTTTCATGACAGACGGGATCGACCGAACCTTGGCTGGGGATTTTTCCTCCTTCAAATCCTCGTTTGGCAGCCAGATCCTGTTCCTTGCATTTGGTACGAGCAATGGTGGGCCGATCAGCGAAGACGGAGCCGGTGGCCAGACATTTGGTCTGGTTGATGGGGCCGCACCCGGTGTTGATCTGGGCGGCTTGAATGCTGTGGCCGATGCCGTTGGGTCAAGTGTCATACAAGCCACGCCGGGTCTGGAGGACGTCGAGTCACTGGTGACGCAGATTCAAAGCCACCTGGTTGATGCCATGCAGCAGGACGATCGATTGCAGTGGCGGGATTTTGGCTATGTGCTGGTCTGGCCGCTTTCCTTTCTGGTGCTGTTGTGGTGGCGGCGGGGCTGGACCGTGAATTGGGCATGAACATGATGTTCCGCATCCTTGCAATCCTGTATCTTTTCTTGTTGCCGGTTCCGGCTTTAGCGGACGGGTTTGCAGACTGGTGGTTGACACCAGATCAGCAAGGGCGCTGGCATTTTGAGCGTGGTAATTATCAAGATGCAGCCCGCTTGTTTGAAAGGCCTGACTGGAAGGCTTTATCCTTCTACAAGGCGGGAGACTTTGCTAATGCGGCGCAATTGTTTGAAAAGGATGAATCTGCACAGGGGCTGTTTTATCTTGGAAATGCACTCGCCAAACAGGAAAAACTTGCTCCCGCTGTTCAGGCTTACAATCAGGCTCTGGAACTCCAACCAGACTTTCCCGAAGCCCGTTTCAACCTCGATTGGGTGAAAGGTCTGCTGGATCTGGACGAGAAAAAGTACGAAGATGTTGGGGGAACTGGAGGCAAGCTCGGAGCTGATCGGATGGTTGTCAGCAAGCAGGGAAATCAGGCCAAGAGCGAAGTTACTACTCGCGAATTGCAGGCGGAGAAAGGCCTGTCTGATCAGGAAGTTCGTGACATGTGGATGCGCCGTGTACAAACCACACCGGGAGATTTTCTCGCCTATAAATTCTCCTATCAACTCTCCAATCAGGAGCAAGGCGCTGAGGCAAAATCGCAATGAGATGGCCTGCCGTATTCATATTTCTATTCCTGTGGTCACCGCTTCTGGCGCAGGAAGCTGCTGACTCAGCGAACATTCCAGATGCAAGCGCCCCCGATGTGCAGGTGCGTGCCTATATCGAGCCGGAAGACGGGTTGTATGTCGGCCAACTGGCACGCCTTTGGATTGAAGTGTCCAGCACTGCGCAATTTGGTGAGGCGCCGCGATATGAAGATCTCAAACTCGGCGGTGCCGTTGTTCTGATGCCTGACCCGTTCGGCGTCAATTTTTCAAAAACTGAGCGGGGCCAGTCCTATACGGGGCAGCGCCAGCGCTTTGTTATCATCCCGCAACGAGATGGAATATTTTCAGTCCCCCCCCTGTCAGTGATGGTGACGCTCAATGACGGCACGAAATTGTTGGATCCGGTGCGAGTTCAGACAGAAGCCCTGGAGTTTACTGCGACCTTTCCACCTGAAGCAGAAGCACTTGGACAAATTCTGACCACGTCAGATATGACGGTCGATGAATCCTATGATCGTGAACCTGAAGGCCTGAAAGTCGGTGACGCAATTGTACGAACTGTGAAGATGCGCGCGGATGATACATTTGCCTTAGCCATGCCGGTCATCGAATTTGCTCAAGTGGAAGGCACCCGGGTCTATCCCGCCAAACCGGGGCTCACCGATCAGACCAATCGCGGTCAATATAGCGGTGAGCGGGTGGAATCTGCCACCTATGTTTTTGAAAAGGACGGCGCTGCTGAACTGCCCGAAATCAAAATCCAGTGGTGGAATCCCGACACCAAGACACTGGAAGAAAAGGTCTTGCCGGCGCTTGAACTGACGATCGCAGTCAATCCTGATGCTCCACGTCACGATTCCCCTGCAGCGACTCAAACGTCTTTGCTACAATTTGTGAAACAGATCACAGACAAGGGGCTGCAATGGCTGGGTCGCAACATGGGCTGGCTTACTCTTTGTGCAATCGCTGCCTACTTCCTCGTTTTGGCATGGCGCCGCTATCAGCCTGTAGTGCTGCAAAAATGGAAAGACTGGCAGCACCGCAGATTGAATTCCGAAGTGCATTATTTTCAACTGTTCAAACGGGCGTGCAGATCAGGAAAGGATTCCGAGATTGCTGCAAGTTTCTGGCGTTGGATGGATCGCCAAAGTGATAATGCAGGCAGGCTTGATGTGCTGATGGACTCGGCGGACGCAAGCGAGAGAGAACGTGAATTGCTGCTCGCTGTCAAGCGCGAGCGTTATGGAGAACCGACGTCTTCTAACAAGTCGATTGATGGCATGGCTCTTTATCATGTGGTAAAAAACCTGCGTATTAAGCGTTTGAGAAGAAAACAGCCGGATGCGCGATCTTCCTTGGTTCGTCTCAACCCCTGATTGTGAGCCCGGTCGACAGAAAGACTTATAAATCGGGTTGCGTTGTGGCAAAATGCTCAACATGATCGTTGGCATAATTTCAAACCACGGCTCCAGCTATGACATCAAGCAATCAGCCTGTTGACGAACATGGTCAGACCAGAGACCGTCGCGGCGAATGGCGCTCTGGTGCACCGGTGCGTTTCATGCCTCTGTTTGACTGGCCTGTATCAATTGGAACCGTGCTGAAGTGGTTTTTTGGCGTGCCGGGTTTTTTGGTCCCTTGGTATTCGATTTATTTCGTGATCACTCTGATCTGTTTTTTCTTTTTCACGCCGGATATGGCGCGAATGGTACATTTGCAGGCTGGGTGGACCTTTGAGATTCTTGCTCGCAATGTCATCCTTGTGGTGCTGTTTACTGGCGGCCTTCATTTGTGGCTCTACCGCATTCGCGGCCAGGGACGCAAAACCAAATATAATGCCAAATGGCAGGCCCAGGAAGACAAGCGATTTCTGTTTCACGATCAGGTCTATGACAATGTGTTCTGGAGCATGGTTGGCGTGGTGATCTGGACCGGCTTTGAAGTGCTGCTCTGGTGGGGTTATGCCAATAATGTGCTGCCCTATTCGGATAATCCGGTCTGGCTGGTTCTATGGATGTTGTTGATGCCTTTCTGGCGCAATTTTCACTTTTATTGGATCCACAGACTGATACACTGGGAACCGCTCTATCGCGCAGTCCATTATCTCCACCACAAGAATGTCAATGTCGGGCCGTGGTCCGGGCTGGCCATGCATCCAGTAGAACAGGTTCTCTATTTCAGCTGCATGCTGATCCATCTCATCGTGCCATCCCATCCGCTGCACATGATGTTTAACGGCATCACCACCGCAATCGGGCCGGGTGTTAGCCATTCAGGCTTCGATGAACTGGTATTTGGCGACGAAGTTGCGCTGAAGCAGGAAAAGTTGATGCATTATCTCCACCATCGCTATCACACGGTGAATTTTGGAGAGACGGCTGTTCCACTTGACAAGTGGTTTGGCAGTTTTCACGACGGCAGCCCGGAAGCAGATGCGCGGATGAAAGAGGCCAGGGCCAGCAAGCTGACCTGAACTTGCCAGTAACCTGCTATTTCGGAAACAGAAATTGAACGGTAAATTTGGCGACGGCTTCAGGCGCAGAGTCCGGTCGAACCACATTATAAAATGCACCAGCACGCACATTCATGGCCTGTTCGCCAATCTTGAAAATGCGTCCGACCCCGCCACCCAGTGGCAAGGTTGTGGTTTGGCTGGCTTCCCAATTGACCACAATTGCAGGGTCTGAATAGAGGTACCAGCCATCGTCCAGATTGTAATTGACGAAGGGCTGGATCATGAACTGGTTGACATCTGCACGGCTGGAACTTCCAGCGAAGGACCATAATTGACGTGCCAGAACTCCCAGCGACCATGGCTTTGGCTGGGTCAGTATGACCGCTGTGGGTCCCGCAGACCATTTCTCGGATCCCAGACGGGCATCTGTGGCCGTTGGCAAAGTGATCGCAGGGCCAATACCCCATGTTACGGCGCCGGAATTAGCAGGTGAAAAAAATAAAGAATAGTTCAGATCACCCAGACCAAAGACACGCCCGGTTCCGATCGGATTTGGGTTGCCCGCACTCACAACGCCTCCCGGTGCATCGGCTACCGGCATGATAAACCGGCTGACCAGATTCCAGTCCCCAAGTGTGATCGGGACCACCGGCTGCACATTCATGACCCATGCGTCACCATTGGGTGCACCAAAGTCAAATGTGTTTTCAAAGGGCACGCTGACCATTGATGCAATCGGGTTCTGAGTAGCCGCTGCCAGATCATCATTGGCATTTGCAGAATGAGAGCCAGCTGCCAGCGCAACAACTGCAGTTAAACTGATTACCAGTTTCTGCCAACTGACTCTGCCCATTGATAATTCCTCTTCCGGGATTGGCCTTGGTACACCCGCGCCCAAGACGGCCAAGCCGCAATTGCAAGATCCTACCAACGACCGTTAATTGATGTAATCGGCCCAAGGTCCTAGGGCTTTGGACCTAGAAAATTGCGCTGCACATATCGATTGAACCCTTGTCACTCCGAGCATTTGCGTTGCAGGGTGATTTCCAATTTCATGAGTAATAGACACTTTTGTCTAGACCTGGGGTCATTTCCCGGTTTAGTCTCGACCAGAGAGCCTTGATTTGGGGAGAGCGGTATGAAGTCTCATTATAGGGTTGTGGTGATCGGTGGAGGGGTCGTTGGAGCATCGGTTCTGTATCATCTGGCAAAATTTGGCTGGAGTGATGTGTGTTTGTTGGAGCGTTCGGTTCTGACTGCCGGCTCCAGCTGGCATGCGGCTGGTGGTATCCACGCGCTCAATGCAGACCCCAATATGGCTGCTCTGCAGGCCTATACGATTGATCTGCTGTCAACTGTTCAGGAAGAATCAGGTCAGGACATAGGGCTGCATATGACTGGCGGCTTGACCATGGCAGGCACACCGGATCGCTGGGAGTGGTTGCAATCCGCCTATCGTACGTTCCAGTCAATCGGGATTGATGACTGTCGCCTGGTCACACCGGAAGAGGCAAGCGAGCTTAATCCGATCATGTCTGTTGATGGTTTTTTGGGTGGCATGTGGGCTGACCGGGAAGGCTACATTGACACCACCGGGACAGTTCATGCCTATGCCAAAGCTGCAAAAAAGCGAGGTGCAAGCTATTTTGAACATACCAGAGTGGAATCCCTTGAGCAGACAAGCGAAGGCTGGCGGGTTGTAACCGACAAAGGTGTGATCGACTGCGAACACGTGGTAAATGCTGCCGGATTGTGGGCCAAACAGGTGGGTCGCATGGCCGGTATTGAATTGCCGGTGAGCCCCATGAAGCACCACTATCTGGTGTCAGACACCATTCCGGAATTGGAAGCATTGGACTTTGAAGTCCCCATGACCGTTGATCTGGAGGGGTTCACCTATCTCAGGCAAGATCAGAAAGGCGTATTGCTGGGCATCTACGAGGTCAATACCGAACATTGGGCAATGGACGGTGCGCCATGGGACTATGGAATGGAACTGTTCCAGGAACAGACTGACCGGATTGAAAATGAACTGACGCTGGGGTTTGAACGCTACCCTTGCCTGCAGGAGGTTGGCGTCAAGACGTGGGTCAATGGCGCGTTTACCTTCTCACCTGATGGCAACCCTTTGGTCGGGCCAGTGCGCGGGAAACCCGGCTATTGGTCTGCCTGTGCCGTGATGGCAGGCTTCCTGCAGGGCGGAGGTGTTGGTAAATCACTGGCTGAATGGATAATCTATGGTGAACCTGAGGCCGATGCCTGGGCGATGGATGTTGCACGCTATGGCAAGTTTGCTGAAAACCGCGAATTCATCCGCCAGACCACCGGCCAGTTCTATTCGCGCCGTTTTGTGATGACCTATCCCAACGAGCAGTTGCCCGCGGGTCGACCATTGAAAGCCGCGCCCGCCTATAGCGACATGACAGCAGCCGGATGCCAATGGGGCGCGAGCTGGGGACTGGAAGTACCGCTCTATTTTGCCGATTCACCTGACTTTGAAGAGACTCCAACACTCAAACGTTCCAATGCTTTTGATATTGTTGCGAAGGAATGCAAGGCAGTCCGCGGCTCTGTTGGCCTGCTGGATATTTCAGGCTTTTCTCGCTTCGAGGTTTCCGGCGAAGCGGCTGAAAATTGGCTGGATCATGTCATGGCCTCCAGACTTCCGGCACCGGGTCGCGCCCGTCTTGCCCCAATGTTGTCTCCGACCGGAAAACTCAAAGGTGATCTGACCCTATTTAACTGGGGGGATGGCACCTGGTGGATCATGGGCAGTTATTATTTGCGGGAATGGCATATGCGGTGGTTCCACGACCAAATGATGGACGGTGTGGAAGTGCGCGATATCTCGGATTCAATTGTCGGATTCAGCCTGTCTGGCCCCAACAGTCGCAAGGTGATGGAAAAACTGACAGAGGACAGGATTGCAGACCTGCCCTTCATGGGTTGTGGCAGCTATGATCTTGGCTTGATCCGGGCAAAGGTTGGACGCCTGTCTGTGACAGGTGAGCTGGGTTATGAGATTCAATGCTGCGCTGCCGAACATATTATGCTGCGCAGGCTGTTGTTGGAGGCAGGAGCCGAGTTTGGCATGATCGAGTACGGGTTCAATGCCTTGCTTAGCCTGCGACTGGAAAAAAGCTTCGGCATCTGGACGGCGGAATTTACGCAGGGCTATACGGCGGCTCAGACCGGGATGGATCGTTGGATTGCGTGGGACAAGGGCGATTTCGTGGGGCGCGAAGCAGCCATCAAGGAACGTGACGGCAATGGCCCAAACCAACTGGTGGTGACCCTTGAAGTTGACGCTGATGATGCTGATGCCAGCGGCTATGAGCCGGTGTGGAAAGATGACAAGCTTGTCGGCTTTATCACGTCGGGTGGCTATGGACACACGCTTGGAAGGTCCATGGCTATGGCCATGGTGGATCGTGACGTATCTGAAGTGGGCAGTGCGTTGACCGTTCATATTGTCGGGGTTACCCGACAGGCCAGGGTCATTGAGTCTTCTCCTTATGACCCTCGCGGTGAGGCAATGAGGGGGTGATGGAGACCTCTTCCCCAGCACCTGCCAGCAGGAAACGACGGCGAGGTCGTGACACTCATGCTTCCCAAACGTCCAAGCGCAAGGTTGATTATCGCAACCTGAAGAACCCCTTTCCACCAATGGATGTGTTTTCTGCTGATCAGATCGCAGCCATGCATGAGACTTCATTGCGTACACTGGAAGAACTTGGGATCATGGTTTTGCTGCCTGAAGCCAGGCTGCTGTTCAAACAGGGTGGTGCGCGGGTCGATGATTCATCGCAAATGGTATTCATCGGCCGCGACATGGTGGACGCCGCATTGGCCACCGCGCCAGGGTCTATTGTGGGGCGAGGAGGCGAGCGCCACCGGGATATCACGCTGGAGTTGGGTCGGCTGGTATTTCAACCTGGAGCTGGCGCACCTCATGCAACCGATCTGGAAAGGGGAAGGCGGCCGGGGACTGGTCAAGACTTTCGCGAACTGATCCAGATCACGCAGCATTTTGACGTTTTTCAGATGATGCCGCCATTAATTGAACCACAGGACATTCCAACTCACTTGCGCCACTATTTCACGATGGAAGCGCAACTGACGCTGAGCGACAAATTTCCGTTTGTTTTTGCACGGGGCACCCCGCAGGTGATGGACAGTTTTGAGATGCTGCGGGATTTTCGCGGCTTGTCGGATAATGAATTTGAAGAGCAACCTCATTGTTATACGATTATCAATACGAACAGTCCGCGCACGCTTGATAACCCCATGGCGCAGGGGTTGATTGATTTTGCCCGCGTGGGGCAGATGTCAATTGTCACACCATTTACGTTGATGGGGGCTATGGCTCCAATCACGGTTGCCGGGGCAATTACTCTGAGCCATGCTGAGGCGTTGGCGGCGATCACTCTTACCCAACTGGCACGGCCCGGTGCTCCGGTTTGCTATGGCACGTTTACTTCCAATGTCGACATGAAGTCCGGTGCACCGGCATTTGGAACTCCTGCACATTTCCAGGCGTCGCTGGCGGCCGGTCAACTTGCACGTTTTACCGGGCTACCATGGCGTTGTGCTGCAGGATCGGCCTCCAATCTCAACGACATTCAAGCTGCCAATGAAAACCAGTTCGGACTTTGGGGATGCCTGATGGCCGGCGCCACAATCATCATTCATTCGGCCGGGTGGCTGGAAGGTGGGTTGACTGTCTCTTACGAAAAACTGATCACCGATGTAGAAGTATTAAACATGGTTGCGGAACTCTGTGCGGGGCGGGATGCGGGGGGCGACGAAATCGGTTTTGAGGCATTGTCTGAAGTGGCTCCAAGCGGCCACTTCTTTGCAACGACGCAGACGATGGCTCGCTATGACACAGAGTTTTATCAGCCGATTGTCCATGATTACGCCAATTTTGGCACCTGGAAGGATCGTGGTGCAAACGATGCAAATGCCAGGGCTACTGAACATTGGAAAAATATTCTGGCAGCAGACTCGCGGCCGGTTATGAACCAGAATCGAGTAAGTGCACTTAAGGCGTTCATCGAGCGGCGCACCGCCGGTGGTGGCGCTCCCCCGGAGAGTTGATATGGCCAAGCGGGCAATACCACTGCATAGGGACGATCCGGACAAGGAACCGTTGACGGGCAATATCAAGGTAACACGCGATGACTGGCTGAATGTTGCGCGGGACATTCTGGTCAGTGACGGAGTGGGCGAAGTCAAGGTGTTGGCTATCGGGGACCGCCTCAAGGTATCAAGATCGAGTTTCTACTGGTATTTCAAGAGCCGCAAAGACTTGCTTTTTGCCCTGCTTGATGAGTGGGAGGCTACCAATACCAGAACCATCGTGACCCATTGCGAATTGCCGGCGACCACCATAACCGAAGCTCTGTGCAATTTCTTTCGCTGCTTTGTGGATCCTGCCTTGTTTGATCAAGGATTGGATTTCGGCGTTCGGGAGTGGTCTAGACGTGACGGTGCTGTGAGAACGCGCATCGACCGAGCTGACCAAAACAGGTTGCAGGCAATAACTGACATGTATCTGCGCTTTGGATATAAACAAGGAGAAGCTGACGCGCGGGCACGTATCCTTTATTTCATGCAGCTTGGCTATCATGCGCTGGACCAAAACGAGTCGCTGGAGCTGCGCATGTCGCGGGTTGAGGGATATCTTCTGGGGTTCACGGGTGTAGAGGCCGATCCAGCCGAGTGCGAAGCGCTTGCTGCATATGCCCGCAGCAAGGGAGTGAAGTGATGCAGCGCTATTCCGCCCTTTCGCTCTTCCGGCATGGACTGTCTGACCATAAACACTGGCAGCCCGCATGGCGCAAGGCGCGTCCCAGATCCCAATATGATGCCATCATTGTTGGTGGCGGTGGCCATGGCCTCGCAACGGCCTATTATTTATCCAGAAATCACGGCTTGAAAAATGTTGCGGTTCTTGAGCGAGGCTGGATCGGGGGCGGCAATACCGGGCGCAATACGACCGTTATCCGATCCAATTATTTTTATCCGCAAAGTGTTGCACTCTACGATCTGGCCCTGCGACTCTATGAAGGCCTTTCCAAGGAACTGAATTACAATGTCATGCTGTCCCAGCGGGGCATGTTGATCGCGGCCCATACGCCGATGCAAATGGAGATATGCAGGCGAATCGCCAATGCCATGCAGCTCAACAAAGTAGATGGCCGTTTGATGTCAGCCGCAGAAGCGCAGAGCCAAGTCCCTCTCCTGAACAAGAGCGAGGGAGCGCGCTATAAATGCATGGGAGGAATCTGGCAGGGCAGAGCCGGCGTTGCAAGGCATGATGCAGTGGCCTGGGGCTATGCCAGAGCAGCCAGTGATCTTGGAATTGATATCGTGGAAAATTGCGCGGTTGAGGAACTGATTGTGCACGACGGGCGCATTGCAGGTGTTGAAACTCGATTTGGCTCAATAGCGGCCCCCCGGATTGGCCTGGCTGCAGCAGGAGCAACACCAGAACTTGCCGCCATGGCCGGGGTAAAATTACCTATCCATACCTATGCGCTTCAGGCCTTTGTTTCAGAGCCGATCAAACCTTGTCTCGATACCGTGTTGCTTTATCTGGGAACCGGCACCTATCTGTCTCAGTCAGATAAGGGGGGGCTGGTGATTGGTGGAGGGCTTGACCGGGTGCCGACGCATGGTCAGAAGGGCAATCTACCGGTTCAGGAGACAGTACTTTCCGGTCTGCTGGAGATGTTCCCGCCATTTGGTCAGCTCAAACTGCTGCGCCAGTGGGCTGGTGTAGTTGACGTGGTGCCGGACAGTTCGCCGGTAATCGGTCCGGTTGGACCGGAAGGCCTGTTCGTCAACTGTGGCTGGGGAACCGGAGGTTTCAAGGCAATTCCGGCTGGCGGTTGGCTGCTGGCCCACCTGTTGGCGAAGGGTGAACACCATGAAATCAGCCGACCATTTGATGTGTCGCGTTTCACGACCGGTCATCTTGTCGATGAAGCCGCCGGCTCTGGTATCGCCCACTGAGGAAAGGATCTTGGTCAATGCAGATTTTTGCCTGTCCCTTCTGTGGTGAGCGCGATGAGACCGAGTTTCATTTTGTGGTTGAGGCGGGCACTGCCCGACCTGAACCGGCTGAAGCGGTCAGCGACAAAGACTGGACCAACTACCTCTATCTCAATGATGCGCCAAAAGGAGAAGCTCGCGAGATCTGGTTGCACCTGACCTGTGGTGATTATTTCATACTCACCCGCAATACGGTTACCCGCGAGATTTCAAGCTGCGAAGCTTTGCCGGGAGTGGTGAAATGACAGCCTGGCGACACTCCCGACTCGGTTCTGAAATTGACCGCACAACCCGTATTGGTTTCACCTTCGATGGCCGTTCCTGTTTTGGATATGCGGGGGATACGATAGCGTCAGCTCTCATGGGCGCTGGTGTTTCCACCATGGGCCGCAGTTTCAAATATCACCGGCCAAGGAGTGTCTGGGGCATGGGGTCGGAGGAGCCCAATGCAATAGTCGATGTGATTCACGAGGGTGTCACAACGCCAAATATACGGGCCACATCCTGTGAATTGAAGTCTGGAATGGAGGTTCGTTCAGTCAACACCAGTCCTGACGCCGAGCGGGACAGATTGAGAGTGCTAGATTATCTGCACAGATTCCTGCCGGCCGGATTTTACTACAAGACATTTATGGCTTTGGACTGGATGCGCTATGAGCCGCGCATCCGCCGAATGGCCGGTTTGGGCAGTCTCGATCCAAACCACCATGGGGAATCCGCCAGCCCGCAGTTCAACCACTCCTGTGACCTGCTGGTCATTGGTGGTGGACCTGCCGGACTGGCGGCTGCGCGTGCGGCGGCTTCAAGCGGCCGTCAAGTCTGGTTGTGTGACGAGGCACCGGTACCTGGCGGCAGTCTGCGCTGGCGGGGAGGAAAGATCGCCGGCAGGGATTGGACGGAATTTGTCAAATCCTGTTGCGACATCGTGGAAAGGGCTGGCGGCCGGGTACTGACATCCACCACCGTTTGGGGCGCTTTCGATCATGGGTTGTTTGCCGCATGGAGGCGGCTTGAAGATGGCCCGGATCAACAGCTGCGGATACGTGCCAATGAAACTGTTCTGGCAGCTGGATCACTGGAGAGGTTGGGGTGGTTTGCCAATAATGACTTGCCCGGTGTGATGTCGGCAGAGGCAGCACTTTATTATCTCAACTGCCACGGCGTTGTTGCCGGTCGGGATATCGTTGTGGCCACGGGGAGCGATGCCAGCTACCCTGTTGCGGCGGCGCTGCAACAAGCTGGCGCCCGTGTCATGATCGCAGATATGCGACAGGAAACCCCTGCTCCGCCAGAAGGGGTGAATCTCGCCCGTGGGCAATTCGTGACCGCTGCAAAGGGAAAGCGCAGTGTGGAATCGGCTCAGATAGGCGATACAATGGTCAAGGCGGATGCGATCCTGGTGGCGAGCGGTCGAACCCCATCCGTGCACCTGCACTGTCAGGCGGGTGGCAAACTGGATTGGGATGAGGAGATAGATTGCCTCGTTCCACGCTCAGGTACTTCTCAAATGCGCACTATTGGTGCGGCCAATGGCACATTTGGGCTCAAGGCCTCACTTTATGAAGGACACTTTGCATGCGGTGGCACCTCAGAAATTGAGCTGCCAGACGACGTGCTGGACTGGTCCTGGGAAAAGCATAGACCAGATCCGGACTTGACGGGTCGTCAATGGATTGATCTGCAAAGCGATGTCACGCTTAACGATATCGGACTGGCCGCACGTGAAGGATTCACTTCAGTCGAGCATCTGAAGCGTTACACCACGCTCGGCATGGCTACGGATCAGGGGCGGACGTCCAACTTCGGCGGTCTGGCTGCTATGGCGGCGCAAACGGGTAAAACCATACCTGAGACCGGGACAACCAATTATCGACCGCCTTTTGTTCCGGTGCCGTTCAATGTGATTGCCGGTCGACGCAGGGGCGAACTGTTCAACCCGCCCAAGCGACTGGACCTTGAGGCCGGTCACCGCAGCAACAATGCGCAGTTTCGCGAATACGGTGGCTGGCTGCGTCCAGCGGTTTATGGCGCGGGGAGGGAGGCTGACCTTGCCGCTGAGGAAGCCCGTGCGGCTCGCAACACTGTGGGCGTTTTTGATGCTTCGCCATTGGGCAAGTTGGAGGTGATCGGACCCAAGGCTGCCGAATTGCTGGACTTTGTGAGTTACAGAAAAATATCGACCCTCAAACCGGGCCGTGCACGTTATAGTTTCATTCTCACTGAGTCAGGCATCGTGTTTGATGATGGCGTGGTTCTGCGGCTTGGCGAAGATCACTTTGTTGTCTCGGCTTCTTCCTCGCATGTTGCCGGGGTTCGATTTACGCTGGAAGATGCACGGCAGGACAGGTTCGGCGGTCGTGATGTCTTTATCCACGATGTGACGTCAGGCTGGACAACACTGACTGTGACAGGACCGAAAGCCCAACTCTTGTGTAAGCAGGCAGGACTGGGACCTCCCGATATTCCGCACCTGGGATGTGCTGAAGTTTCATACAATGGCCATGCAATGCGCATTGCCCGGATCAGCTTCACAGGTGACATAAGCTATGAGATATCGGTGCCAGCGCGCCATGGTGCAAGTCTCCACGAGACAGTGAGTGCGGCGCTGGATTATTGCGGCGGGCGATGGATCGGCCTTGAAGCCGTCATGACCCTGCGCACCGAAAAAGGATTTATTCTCATAGGAAAGGATACGGACGGACTGACCATGCCCCATGATTTGGGATGGGGTGCGCCGCGTTTTAAACGCAAGGATGACTTTCTCGGCAAACGCTCCCTGTTCACAAGTGCCGCTGAAGACAAAAACAGACGGCAACTGATTGGTTTGACAGTGCCAGATGAAAACCCGGTTCCTGTTGGCAGTCATCTTGTTCCACTCAATGGAGAGAGGCGTTCGCTCGGTTTTGTCACATCGAGTTGTTTCAGCCCAGCGCTCAACAGGCCAATCGCTCTTGCTCTGCTGGAAGGCGGATTTTCCAAACCTGGAGAGCTGGTAGGCTGTTATGATGATGGAGTGGTGATCGAAGCGAGGGTCTGTGACGCCTGCGCGTTTGATGCATCGGGAGAACGGCTCCATGGATGAGCGCAACTGGACAGATAGGCCATTACAGATTGGCGATGAAATCAGGATTGGACCGGTGCGGGTGGTTCACAAATCTCTTGGATTTGCGGCCCTGCTATCCGGCAATCTGGATGCAGCTGTCAAGGCGCTTGCGCCGGATGCCCCAATGATTGGCCTGAACGGCGAGGTTGGTGAACAGGATTTTGTCCTGCGTATCGGTCGTGACAGGGCTTTGCTCGTTTCCAAGGATCAGATCGTTGAAGAAACTGGCTGGAACTGCGATGGATATGCGTTCAGTGCTGCAGATGATTGCTATTGTTTGTTGGAAATTTCGGGTGACAGGGATGATTATTTCTTGGCGCAGGGAACTTCCTGCCATCTTGGCAATTCATCACCCTCTGCCGCAATAATGTTTGCGGGCGTGAACAGCCTGTTGGCGCGCAAGAGGGCGGTCCGCTGCTTGTTTGTTGATCGGGCGCATCTCACATATGTCTCGTCATGGTTGCGGGGTGCAGCGAGTCCTGATCCTCCGCCATTGAAATGATCCTAAAGTTTTAGTCGAGCGCCACAATTGCAAAATCCGGTTCGGTCAGACTGGAAATATAAAGTGTGCCATCTGCAGCTTCGACGACACCTGTTGTGAGCGCAAAGCCGCCTGAAGGGTCCTGCAAAGTCTCCAGAACGTTGCCGTCTTGATCAATCTTGAATACGAGACCATAGCGCTGGGCCGCAGGGCGCAGGAATGCCGGCAGTCTTTGAACGACTTTGCGCAAGAAGGGCTGGTTGCTCAGCGCGTCCACTGGTGCTGAACGTGGGGCGGCAAGGCCTACCCAAAATGTGCCATCTCCATTGCGATTGATATTGTCTGGAAAGCCGGGGAGATTATCTATAATCTTGGTGGGCTGACCGGTCCCCTCCAAAGACAGCTTCCAGATTGCATAGGAACCCGTTTCTACAACAAGCGCATGTCGCTCATCCTGCGTCAGGGCCAGACCATTGGCAAAATGCAACCCATCCAAAAGCACTGTAGTTTGCCTCGTTACCGGATCGAATTTCAGCACGCGGCCATTTGGCCCGTGTTCCATCAGATCAAGCAGTGAAGCTGGCAATGTACCACCGTTGTCCCGGGCACCAAATTTGGTTGATGCATCTGTGAAGTAAACGCTGCCATCACGGGCAATATCCAGATCGTCTGCATAGAGAATTTTTGAACCATCATTCGTAGCGTTTGTCACAATGGTAATCGCGCCATCAGGCGATATCGAAAGCAGGCCCTGATAGGCATCAGCAACATATAGATTGTTATCAGGTCCAAATTCTATACCCAGTGGTCGCCCCTTGGTATTGACAAAATTCGACAGGTCTCCGGTTTTCGGATCATATTTGAGGATCATGCCTTCATGGGTCGGCAGATAAGCAAATCCCGCAGGGCTGATCGCAATATCCTCCGGCCCCGTAAGGTCTCCCAGACTAATCCGTTTTGGATCTGTCATGCGGGTGTTGGGGGCAAAGGGGTCGACATAACCAGCGTTGGACGGCGCATTCCAGGCTATCGGGTCAATTGGCACTGGCCACAAGAGCAGATAGCCTGATGCCAGCAACAGCAGGGTCAGCAGGGCTCTACCAATCACAATCGACGTCTCCAAAACGAATCCACGATCAGAAGGGTCACGATGCTAAACCCATGTCAATTGGTAATTCAGAGAAGTTGCCAGATTGTTCAATCTTTGCCAATCTGATTTTGTTTATGCAGTTTTTGGGCATCTGACCTGAGCAAAGGTCAAATTTTGAGGACAAACTTTATGAAAAAGACATCATTTGCATTGGCAACACTCGGGCTTTTCATCTTCAGCACACCGGCTTCAATTTTCGCCCAGGAATTTCAGGCGAACAAGGCGCAATTGAACAAGGCCTATTCTGGCAAGGCCTATTCTCCTTACGCTGAAAGGAGTTTTCCGGAACGACCTCTGTGGGGTGAGCATCATCTTCATACATCTTTGTCGATGGATGCGGGTGGATTTGGTAACCGTGTGGCGCCAAGGGATGCCTACCGGCTTGCCCGTGGCGAACAAATTACAGGCTCGTCCGGTCAGCCCATTCGTCTTTCGCGTCCTTTGGACTGGCTGGCAATTACAGACCACTCAGACGGAATGGGCCTGATTAATGATGTATTGGACCGATCTCCCAATGTGACCCGCTATGAGCAGGGTGCGCGTTGGGCGGAAGGTTTCAACGCTGGTGGGGAGGAGGCGACTCAAGCCACGCTTGATCTGATTGGAACATTTTCGCAGGGCAAGATGGATCCGGAAATGTTTGCTCAATACTCACCCGGTGCACGTCGTTATGCCACAATTTGGGATGATGTGATCAATGCCGCCGAGGAATTCAACGACCCTGGCCAGTTCACGACATTCATCGGTTTCGAATGGACCTCACTGGTCAAGGGAGCGAACATGCATCGCAATGTCATATTCCGCGATGGCGGGGACCGGGCGCGATTGGTGGTTCCCTATACGACACAGGAACCGGTCGGCAGCCCTGATCCATTGGATCTTTATAAATATCTGGAAGCTTACGAAGAAAAGACCAATGGGTCTGCCATGGCCTTTGCCCATAACGGCAATCTGTCCAACGGCATCATGTTCCCCATGGATGCTCAATATTCAGGGCGTAAACTGGACAAGCTCTATGTGGAGCAACGTGCCAAATGGGAGCGCATGTATGAGATTACCCAGATCAAGGGAGATGGTGAGGCTCATCCATTTTTGTCACCTGATGACGAATTTGCAGATTACGGAACCTGGGATGTAGGCAACCTGGATCTCTCGGAGGCAAAAACCGACGACATGCTGGCTGCGGAATATGCCCGTGAAGCTTTGAAGCGCGGCCTGGCTCTTGAAGCCAAGCTGGGCACCAACCCTTATAAATTTGGGATTGCCGGAGCCACGGACGCCCACACGTCTCTGCCGACCGCTGAAGAAGACAATTTCTTTGGCAAGCACGCCGGCTATGAGCCTTCGCCGGACCGACTGAACCATCCGTTCATGAAGAATGAAAATGGCGAACTGTTCTCATGGCAGCAGGTGGCTTCCGGCTACACCGCCGTATGGGCTGAGGAGAATACCCGCGCATCGTTGTTTGATGCCATGGATCGCAAGGAAATTTATGCAACCACCGGACCTCGGATGAATGTGCGTTTCTTCGGCGGTTGGGATTTTCAGGAACAGGATGTCAACAGTCGCCAGCCAGCCATTCTTGGTTATCAAAAAGGCGTCCCCATGGGTGGTGACATGTCCAACGCGCCGGACGGCAAATCTCCAACATTCATGACCTACGCATTGCGTGACCCCATCGGGGCCAATCTGGACCGTATCCAAATCATCAAGGGTTGGCTCGACGGCGACGGCAAGACCCATGAGAAAGTCTACGATGTAGCCTGGTCGGGAGATCGCAAGGTCGATGCCAAGGGAAAACTACCCGCAGTGGGCAATACAGTTGACGTAAAAAATGCCAATTGGACCAATTCCATTGGTGCATCAGAACTAATGACAGTCTGGACGGATCCTGATTTCGATCCATCTCAAAAGGCCTTCTACTATGTGCGTGTTCTGGAAATTCCTACACCGCCCTGGTATGTCTATGACGCTTTCCGCTTTGGAATCGAAGTGCCCAAAGACGCACCCACCAGCCAGCAGGAACGCGCCTATACGACACCTATCTGGTACACGCCAGAGGGCTGAATCAGCTCAGCACCAACTCGCTTCATCGGGTGAGTTGGTGCGCAGCAATTCCTGCACATTGGCTTCCAGCAGCCGATATCCCACATTGCCGAACAGTTTTTGACGTCCGTCGTTCATAATGATGGTCGGGCTGACATTGACACCGTTTTTCTGGCTCAGGCTGTAATCACTGGCCAGTTGGGCGATGGCTTGTGAAGATTTGATGTGCTCATCAATGGCCTGATAGTCGAGCCCCAGTTTCTCTGCGACCTGCCGATGAACCTGCCAATCTGATATATCCTTTGCTTCAGCAAAAAAGTCATGGCGCAGAGCCTGTGCTGCTTTTGTGGATGCTCGCTCAAGATAGGGAAGGGTTTTGCCTTCCTGCGTTTCAAGAAGCTGTATGGATTTCAAAAACATGTGCGCACTTGCCGATGTGCGAGGTCTGACGTCGACCCAAAGGCGATTGTGGACTTCCACATGGGGAAATCTTTTCGCAACCTCATTGAGGTGTTTGCTAAATCCTTCAAACCCGCCCTTGTCGCGCCAATTGGTTTCAATCTTGTTCCAGGCATCGGGGAAAATGGAGCAATAGTGAACGTCTATTGACACCTCATCCGCGAAGGTTTCAGCCAATTGTACGATGCGACGGTCGGCAGCATAGGCCCATATGCAAAGGATATCGGAATAGTAGTTTATCTGCACTTTTGGCATTGCGGATTGCCTCCATCGATTGGCTGGTGTTGGAAATCACAAGTTAAAAATCTTGCTGTGCCAATCTTCTATTGAATCTCCGCTTGACATGGAAGAGTTGATCAGACCACCAACAATGAAAGTGGGTGATTCATGAATGCCATTCTGGCGAGCATATCGTGTATGGCGCTTCAATTCTCTTTCCAGGCCTGAAATCTGAAAGTCCTGCGCAAGGGCAACGCCGCTCGCTTTTTCCATGCGTGCGATCAGCGCATTGGGTGTGGTGTTGAGATTAGGTCCTGACCGATGGTCATCAAATTCAAAGGCCTCACGTTGTGCAAATATGGCCACCATGACCCGGCGAGCAGCCTCTTTGCCTCCATGGCTTGTGGAGGCTGCCAGAATTGCGCGGCAGATTATGCCCGAAAACAGATGCCAGGGCTGTGACTGCAACCAGATTTGAATGTTGAGATTTTCTGGTCCGCTTAGTTTGAGCAGGTCGTCCAACTTGCCAAATGCGCGGGCCGAAAACGGGCAAGTGGGTTCAAGGAAGATTTCCAGTGTTCGTCCGCCGTTTCCCCAAATCAAAGGGTCTGCTGACCATTGCTGTTCGGATGTGTTCATTTGTGCCCTCCTGTCTCCGTGAAATGTTCTTATTTGTCGATCAGTTTGTCGAGGGCCGGATAGAGGCGTGTGAAATCTTCGTCTTCCATGCCGGCATCCATTGCAGTCGGGATCCAGGCAAGAGTTTGATGGCCAATGCGCATTGGGCTGCCCAGTTCCTCAGACAGTGCCACGGCCATTCCAACATCTTTGCGCAAATTGAAGATTCGTGACCTTCCGTCCCAGGTTTCAGACAGAATATGGTCTGGAAACCGTCGTTCTGAAATGAAACTGCGAGCATTTCCGGCATTAAACACTTTGATCATGTCTGCAAGGTCAATGCCCGCAGCCTGCGCCAATCGCCCCGCTTCCGAACAGGCCAGAAAATTTGTGTGGGTGATCAGGTTGTGGACCACTTTCATTGTATGTCCGGCACCGGATGGCCCAAGATGGATTAGTTCTCCAGCACAGGCCTCCAGCACGGGGCGGGAACTCTCCAATACATCTTGTGAACCTCCGATCATCAGAGTCATTGTGCCTTCATCTGCCCCCTTTGCTCCACCGCCTGTCATGCCGGCATCCATATAGGGCACGCCGCTTGCGGCAGCTTGTTTGGCCAGACGCTTTGTGCAGACCGGATCAGAAGTTGTGAAATCCCAAAGAACCAGACCAGGTCTGGCTGCTTTCAACATTTCCGGAAGCATGGGTTCAATCTGGGCGGAGCCAGGTACCACGAAGATGGTGACATCTACTTCAGCCGCCATTTCAGCAGGCGTCGCGATGCGGGCAATGTCAGCATAGGGTGTTCGAACGTCCTCACGCACATCCCAGACCAGAAGTGTATGGCCTGCCTTGGCGATATTCTTGGCAATTCCCTGCCCCATATTGCCCAGTCCTATGACTCCTGCTGCTTGTGTCATGAGATGATTTCCTTGCCTGTTAAAGTTAACGCCCCTCACATCGTAGCGGGACAGGGCATTGCGTTACAACGCGGATACTTATCCATTCGGTGTGTTTTGTTCGAAGGGACAGGAGATTGTCGCCGAACAGTTGTCAGCGTTCGATAGGCATGCCCACCATACTTCCCCATTCCGCCCAGGACCCGTCATAGACCTGAACATTCTTGAACTGCAAAATTTGTGTCATGGCAAAGCAGGCCAAAGTGGCGCGGTGGGAAAGACGGCAATAGGAGATGACCTCGGTCTCATCGGTACGAACATGCGGTTGAAAAATGCTGGTCAGCAGGTCGGGGCTTTTGAAACTGGTATCCTCGTTGAGAAGTGAAACGAAGGGCACATGGATGGCCCCAGGAATTCTACCGTAGCGTTCAGCACCGACATCAGGGTTACCTGGCATATTCACCCGGTCCCCTAGATATTCTTCCAACGACCGATGATCCAGAATGACAACATTCTTTCTGTCCAGACTTTGCAACACATGATCGCGCCCGGTGCGCAGTTTTCTGTCAGGCTTTGCCGACCCGTAAGTGATGGGTGCCACTTCCGGACTGCTGGTATTAACTGGTCGGCTTTCGTCTTGCCATTTGACCAGACCACCATCGAGAATGCGAACATCAAGGTGACCGAACATCTTGAATACCCACCAGGCATAGGTGCCGTATTGAACCGGAGCGCCATAGAGAACCACTGTGGTATTAGCACCTATTCCGGCCTTGCCTAATCGGTTGGCGAAGTCATCCTGTGATGGAAATTCCCTCATGAACGGGTCCCAAAGCGCCTCCTTCCAGAACCATCCAATAGCGCCAGGAATGTGGCCCTGCTGGTAGGCGTCAAGATCATTTGCGTCTATCTGGATAACACGCAGATCGGGACGGTCGATATTCTGTGCAAGCCATTGTGTGCTCACCAGTGAGGACATTGGGCGACCCTTCTTCTGTAAACCCGTTGATAGGGCCAACTTAACGCAGCTGTCTACTCAGCGGCAACAACACTCGGGTTGTTGGGGTGTTCTGTCCAATTGCCATAGGTGGCTTTGACTTTTTCGCCCGTGCGTGTGTCCATCGCGCCAGCTGGCAGTTCTTCCATTGTGATACAATTTTCCACCGGGCACACGCTGACGCAGAGATTGCATCCAACGCATTCCTCATCAATCACTTCAAAATGCCGTTCTCCGTCCAGCATGGATGTGATGGCCTGGTGGGATGTATCTTCACAGGCAATGTGACAGCGTCCGCATTTGATACAGGAATCCTGATCAATCCTGGCCTTGGTCACATAATTCAAATTGAGATACTGCCAGTCTGTGACATTGGGTGTTGCACGGCCGATCACATCATCCAGTGTCTTGTGGCCTTTTTCGTCCATCCAGCCCTCCAGGCCGGAAATCATCTCTTCAACAATCTTGAAACCATAGGTCATGGCTGCGGTGCAGACCTGTACATTTCCTGCACCCAAGGCGAGGAACTCGGCAGCATCGCGCCATGTTGTAATGCCGCCAATGCCGGATATGGGAAGATCTGACGTCTCAGAATCGCGGGCAATTTCCGCCACCATGTTCAATGCAATGGGTTTGACTGCGGGGCCGCAAAAACCGCCATGGCTGCCCTTGCCGTCAATTGAAGGCTGGGGGGAGAATGAGTCCAGGTCCACTGACACGATGGAGGATATCGTGTTGATCAGGGAGACTGCATCTGCCCCACCAGCCTTCGCCGCGCGGGCGGGATAGCGAATATCGGTAATATTGGGGGTAAGTTTTACAATAACGGGCATGCGCGTATTGGCTTTGCACCAGCGGGTGACCATTTCGATATATTCTGGCACCTGTCCGACAGCTGACCCCATGCCGCGTTCGCTCATCCCATGCGGGCAACCAAAATTCAGCTCGATGCCATCAGCACCGGTTTCTTCCACCAAGGGCAAGATGGTTTTCCATGCCGCTTCTTCACAAGGCACCATGATGGAGACAATCATCGCCCGATCCGGCCATTTGCGCTTGACTGCCTTGATCTCCCGCAGATTGACGTGGAGATCACGATCGGTAATCAATTCGATATTGTTGAGACCAAGCAATCTTCGGTCTGCACCCCAGATTGCACCATAGCGAGGGCCGTTGACATTGACGATCGGCGGTCCTGCTTCGCCAAGGGTTTTCCAGACGACCCCGCCCCAGCCTGCCTCAAACGCCCGTTCGACATTATAGGCCTTGTCAGTGGGTGGCGCAGATGCAAGCCAAAATGGATTTGGTGACTTAATACCTGCAAAATTGTTTGAGATATCGGCCATTATGATCTCCCTTCGTCGTGGGCGTTTTGTCCACTGAGTGCTGCATTGATCGCCTCGGCGGCGTCTCGCCCCTGTGCAACTGCTGTTACCGTCAGATCGTCTCCGGTATCGGTACAATCTCCACCGGCCCAGACATCCGGAAGGGATGTGGCACCATCGGGAGCGGTAGCGATGCGTCCATCGTTCAAGTCAAGTGCGCCATTGGTATGGTCTTCATAGCTCTGTCCGATGGCCCGGAACACCTGATCTGCCGCCAGAGTGGTTGTTACGCCCGTCCCTGTAAGCTTGCCACGCTTCAGTTCGGTATATTCAAGCTCAATCTCCGAGACCGACCCGGCCTTGGATTTTAGTTTCGATGGCTGCAACCAGTGTCGGATGATAACCCCCTTGGAGGTTGCCAGCTCTTGCTCATAGGGAGAGGCATTCATGTGTTCCTGACCACGCCTGTAGCAGATGGTGACATCTTCAGCGCCAAGTAATTTGGCCTGAACGGCAGCGTCAATTGCAGTCATGCCGCCTCCGATCACGACAATTCTGCGGCCGATTGGCAGGCGGGCTTTGTTTTTTGCCTGTCGCAAAGAGGCGATGAAATCCACCGCGTCCACGACACCTTCTGGTTCCTTGCCTTTCAGACCAAGTGAATTGACACCTGACAGTCCCAAGCCCAAAAACACCGCGTCATACTCCTTTCGCAATGATTCAAGCGAAAGTTTTGTCCCCAACGGCTTGCCATATTGAATATCAATTCCACCGATCGCGGTGACGTAGTCGACTTCCTGCTGGGCAAAGTCGTCCACCGTCTTGTAGGCAGCGATGCCGAACTCATTGAGTCCCCCGGGCTTTTTGTGAGCTTCATATACAGTCACCTCATGGCCGTGCATGGCAAGGCGGTGCGCACAGGCAAGTCCTGCAGGACCTGCACCAACCACTGCAACCGACTTACCCGTGGCAGGCTGACGCTGGAAAAACTGCTTTCCCTGAGACATGGCCTCATCAGTGGCAAATCGTTGCAACAACCCAATCTGGACAGGTTTGCCTTCAGCAAGCTCTCGCACACAGGCCTGTTCGCACAGGGTTTCCGTGGGACAAACACGAGCGCACATGCCGCCCAGAATGTTTTGCTCAAGTATGGTCTCTGCTGCCCCCAACGTGTTTCCGGTAGCTATCTCGCGAATGAAGAGGGGGATATCAATCTTGGTCGGACAAGCGGTAACGCAAGGTGCGTCATGGCAGAAATAGCAGCGGTCAGAGGCCACGAGGGCTTCATGGCTGCCGAGAGGAGGGTGGACATCTTCAAAGTTGCGCTCCGCAGTTTCCGCACTGATGCGGCCAGCAACAATACCGTCCTGCAATGTCTTCTTGAGTGTTGAGGTAGCCATGTCTGGTTCCAGATTGAGGTCCGATCACGGAAACAGAATATCCAAAGAGAAAAATTTATCAATTGGTAAAATTTTAAATTGGGCTTCTCGAAATTCGGCCTTGAGCATTCTTATGGGCTGGGCGATGTTGGGTTCTGTAGCGAAAGACCCAGAGGAACGAACATGACCAATGCCTCCAATGCAAGAAAGCAATTGCGCGAGATCATAGATGGAACAGGCTGCGTGTTTCCCGCGTCCGTCCATGATCCGATTTCGGCGCGAATAGCGCACGATATTGGGTTTGAAATGGGCATGTTTGCCGGATCGGTCGCCTCACTTACTGTCCTTGGTGCACCGGACGTTATCTTGTTGACGCTGAGCGAGTTTGCGCAACAGGCGCGCAGGATTACGCGGGGAAGTGGCCTGCCGGTATTTTGTGATGCCGACCATGGATATGGAAATGCGCTAAATGTCATGCGCACCGTAGAAGAGCTGGAGAATGCAGGAATTGCCGGACTGTCAATTGAAGACACGGACTTGCCTGTTGGTTTTGGGCAGACAGATGGGGCCAAGCTAATCAGCGTTGAAGAAGGCGTTGGCAAGATCAAGGCAGCACTGTCAGCACGTCAGGACCCTGATCTGGTGATTGCCGGACGTACCAGCGCAGTATTAATAACCGGTATTGAAGACACGGTGCAGCGGCTGCAAGCCTATGAGGAAGCCGGTGCAGACATATTGTTTGCAGTTGGCATCAGGACTCGCCAGCAACTTGAGACCCTGTCGCAAGCTACCACTCTGCCCCTGTTCATGGGTGGATTGCCCATTGACATGATGGACAAATCTTACCTTGCGTCACAGCGAGTCCGCATCAGCCTGCAGGGGCACCAGCCGTTTGCCGCCGCCGTTCAGGCTATTGAGGATACACTGCGCAACTTGCGTGCCGGTGTTGCCCCAGCGGATTTGGATCGTATTGCAGACAAAAGCACCATGGCCCGATTAATGAAACAGGACGAACTTGATCTGACGGTTTCTGATTTTTTGAGATGACGGTGGGCCGTTCTCCGATAGAGACATTAACGATGAACCAGAACATCAGGCCAATTGGCAATCCGAGAAGGTGTTGGCACAAGGGCTTAGGTATCAAGGTGCAGTGTGACGGGGTCGAAAGTCCCTGCGAACTGGAATATATGCGTAAAAACTAGATGCGATAAATTCCAGGCCTCTCTGCTTGGCAAGCCAATTTCGGTCAAAGATATCAATCGCGTTATGACACCACAGGTTCCAGAAGAAGTTGTTTAGCCTTCCCTGGCATGCCGATCTACAATTGCCTGAACCATTGGTGCGTAGTCCTGATAGGTTTTGGTGGGCAGGTCTGCAATTTTTCCTGCATCGTCATAGCGCCGTACCCGAACGACACAATCGTAATTTTCAAGGGCTTCGAATTCCTCAATTTCCATATGGCTCATGGGACCACCTTGCAGGTTGAGGGAGTGAACGGATGCTGCCGACAGCTTGGCAAAATAGTCCGCGTCTGTAGCGCATAAATATCTTTTGGCCGCGACGTGATGGCGCACACTATCGGTGACCATATCGGGGAAGAAATCGGAGAGAATTTCCGCGCCGGCCTCTTCGTGAAAGCGGTCTTCGGTATCTTCCATAGAGAACATGCCAAACTCACTGGTAAAATGACCAATGTCGTGGAGCAGGGCTGCAATCACAACAATTTCCGGCTCTCCAGCCTGCTCTGCAAAAAAAGCGCTTTGAAGCATGTGTTGGGCCATTGTGACCGGTTCACCGAGGTATTCTTCACCACCACGGCGTTCAAATATCTCACCCAGATATGCAACAATGTTATTGCTATTCAACTTCGCAGATGGATTCGCGCTCACGACTTGGCTCCAGCTGTCTTAGCCTGCAACCCAGCCCGGGCTTGCAGTGCCGCGCGTCTGCTCAGCAGACCATCCTTGTCGGCGTAACAACCCTGAAGCCAGCGTGTCCCAGTTCCGGAATAGGCCTTTCGGGCATGTAATACTCTCGTGTTGTCAACTAAAAAACATTCTCCCGGGTTCAAGCGAAACGTCACTTCCATCGTTGGGTCGTCGACGATTTCTCCAAACCTTCTGTAGGCATCGTAGTAGGTCTCCATTGCATCGAATGGCACGTCCGTGATGGCCGCAGCCGATCGGTTGTTGAAGCGAATGGCCATTAGTTCCCCGTCGCATGACAACTCAATCATCGGCCGTCGGGATCGCAGAACAACTCCATCTTCGCCGGCATATTCAAATCGGGCGCAGTGTGTTGACAGAACTTCAAACCAGTCCGAATTTTCTTCGCGCAGTTTTTGCGCTACCCGAAAACCGTCTACCACCATGTTTTCACCACCAGCCGCAGAACTTTCCAGACAATAAAGGACTTGAACGGTATGAACTGGATCACGATAGGGGTTGTCCGTATGGGCCTGGAGGCCCAGCCCCGTATAGGCAAGGTTTGACGGATTGACTTCCGTGCGCACTTCAAAATGCCGTCCATAATTGGTTTCGCGAACATAGCCGAACAGATCAACAACATTCATCAGAGCCCGGTCAGCGACAGGCCCTCCGGTCAGCTTCCCAAAACCAAACCGGCAAACTCCGTTTAGCCAGTCCAAAAATGCATCGTCATTTTCCTGCAGTTCTGAAAAGTTGGCCATCGGCATCGCATCGCCCAACGCGCTGTCCCAGGTCTCAATATCAGGACTGGTCCAGCCTGCAGCATTGTTTGTCCAGCCATCATACGCATTTGCCAATAACCAGGCTAAATCATAGCTTGCGGACTTGCCTTCCGGGGCAAATGTCAACGTCACGAGGTCTTCTTCAATTGTAGCTTTCTCGATGCTGACGGATTTGGGAATGTCCCGCAGCGCGATAAGCCGTTGTCCGTTACCGGGTGCCCTAGTTTCGGCGTCCCAAGCATTGTCCCGCAACCAGATGGCATGAAATCTTACCGGTTCACGGCTTACGCCGGACAATTGCAGGATCTTCCCGTTTTCAATCAATTCTGCGGACTGCATGGTACCAATCCCTTGCCTGGCAAATTATCGCTCACCAACACACCGCTAGCATCTTTGAAATTGGCCCTCAATACGCACCATTCTCCACCGAACCTTGCAATTTCAGGCCTGGGGCCCTTCATGTAACCTGTCCTTTATGCTGGGTAGATTTGAAGTCCAATTGGCAAAAGTGTATTTGGTATCAGCATTCGGTCAGGCAGCACCATCTTGTTCTTGCCCAATCAGGCCCCATATGGCACACCACCGACGTTCAACCAGCCAAGTGATCGTAATGTCTCCACAAGCACGCAACAGTGATGGCCTCAACAGTCTGGGTTTTGCCAAGGAGCCTGCCGATACGCGGGTCGTTGTGGCTATGTCCGGTGGTGTTGATTCATCCGTAGTGGCCTGTTTGCTGAAACGACAGGGCTATGATGTGGTTGGCATGACCTTGCAACTCTATGATCACGGTGCAGCGGTTCACAGAAAAGGGGCTTGCTGCGCGGGGCAGGATATCCACGATGCGAGGCGGGTTTCCGAGCTGATGGATTTCCCTCACTATGTTCTCGACTATGAGGAGCGGTTTCGCGAACAGGTGATCGATCCGTTTGCCGCTGCCTATCTTGAGGGTGAAACACCGATCCCTTGTGTGGCATGCAATCAAACCGTGAAATTTTCCGATCTCCTGACTACAGCCAGGGAACTGGGTGCTGATTGTCTCGCCACGGGTCATTATATCGTCAGCCGCAATGGTGCGCCCAATGAAAGCGGTACAAGGCACCGTCAGTTGTATCGTCCTGCCGATTCCGACAAGGACCAAAGTTACTTTCTCTTTGCAACAACGCAAGTGCAGCTCGACTTTTTGCGCTTTCCACTGGGCGAAGTGCCAAAAACGCAAACACGACAATTAGCCGAAGATATGGGTTTAGTTGTTGCCGCCAAATCGGACAGTCAGGATATATGTTTTGTTCCACAGGGCAATTACGCAGACATAATTTCCAAGCTGAAGCCTGAAGCTGGACGCGCCGGTGACATTGTCGATCTGGACGGAAAGGTTCTGGGACGCCATCAAGGCGTGTTTCGCTTTACCATCGGTCAGCGACGCGGGATCGGAATTGCTACCGGCGAGCCGGTCTATGTGGTCCATATTGATGCCAAATCAGCAACCGTGACCGTAGGGCCAAGAGAGGCGCTTGGCACAAGGCGCATGGAATTGCGCGACGTCAACTGGTTGGGCGACCAGCCACTCAGCGCGTTTGGACAAGACGGTCTTGAGCTTTATGTTCGGGTACGATCAACACGCCCACCGCGTGCTGCAAGTCTGACCATTGAAGATGATCGGGTGTTTGTTATTCTGGCTGAAGGTGAAGACGGGATATCTCCCGGTCAGGCCTGTGTCTTCTATGCCGATGATTCCCCCCGATGCCGTGTTCTGGGCGGCGGCTGGATAAGCAAGGCCGAACCAGCCTATGAGGGTTGGAATGCCAACACTGACGAACCAATGGCTCTTGGTGCGTAACGATCATCTGCAGTCATGACTGGCAATAGCAAGGCATTTGGATAGTTCGCAACGAGGACTGCAGCTGCGGTTCTTTTTGATGAACGAGATAGGGCGATGCTGATGTTGTGACAGTGGTTACAGATGGTTCGCATAAACAGAGAATTGGCGCCGACGGGCGCAGCAAGTTGTGCGATAAGAATTGTTGAACTGAACGCAGGTTACCGGTTGACAGCAGGTAAGGATGCACCCTATATCGCCCCCGGCTCAAGAGGGACGTTAAATACGTCTTGTACGATGGGGATTGATTGAATTTTATTCGATCCTCTGCCCTGTGGCGGGGTAGCTCAGCTGGTTAGAGCAGCGGAATCATAATCCGCGTGTCGGGGGTTCAAGTCCCTCTCCCGCTACCAA
>JBPCWM010000287.1:0-7202 GCA_051009515.1 Rhizobiaceae bacterium
AGCATGTCCACCATGGCATTTGAATCTTCACCCTGACCAGCGTGGATCATGGATTTTGTGATCTCAACGGCACGCGGTGAAAGTTGTGCAACCTGATGCAACATTTCCAGTGCCGCCTCTTCAACCGTCTCTGTGACCTCGGCTACAAAGCCGAGTTGATGGGCCCGCTGGGCATTGATACGGCGACCGAACAGTGCCATTTCCTTGATCACTGGCTCGCCCATCAGTCGTGCCAGGCGTTGGGTGCCGGACCACCCTGGAACTATTCCAACGCCAGCCTCCGGCAAGCCAAGTGTTGCACCTGATGTCATCGCTCTGAGGTCACAAGCTGCGGCCAGTTCCAAACCTCCGCCAAAAGCATGGCCGTTCAGTGCTGCAATAGTTGGTTTTGTCAGTCTGGCAAGGCGGTCGAAGATACGGTGGCCATCGCGCACCCAATGCCGGGCGAAACTGGCAGCACTCAGATCTCCCCACCCGTTGATATCGGCTCCGGCACAAAATGCCCTTTGCCCTTCGGCCGTTACCGCGACACCAATTATGTCGTCAGCGCGATCAATGGTGTCAAGATGCGCGGCCATTTGATCCAGCATGGAAACGGTAAACGCGTTCAGCTTGCTGGGATTGTCCAGCCGCAATTCGGCAATTCCATCTTTGATTCTTAAGTGTACCGCGCTCATGGCGTCCATCCCATGGTTGATGTTCCCAGAAGAGATTTTGGCATTGCAACTGCGTTTGGCGCAATTTGCACCCGCCCTTGCGAAGCATCCGCGATGTCGGTTTGGGCATCTATGCCCGGCATGATTTCCGTTGCCAGAAGTCCGTTTGAGGTGAGTTGCATGACGCACCGTTCCGTAACGTACAAAACCTCCTGGCCCTGTTCGCGTGCCCTGCGGCCTGAAAAAGTCACCTGTTCAACCCGCTCAACCATTTTGGTGAATTTGCCCGGACGGGTGATGGTCACGCCCTCATTTGACAACGCGATCTCAGCTGCAGCTTCGAAATAACCCGAAAAAACAATCTTGCGTGCATTCGAGGTGATGTCGACAAAGCCACCGCAACCGGCCGTGAGATAGGGCTTTTTGCCAAGTTTGGAAACATTGACATTGCCTTCAATGTCCACCTCCAGAAAAGACAGGAACGACATGTCAAAACCACCGCCCTGAAAATAGATGAACTGCTGCGGGGAGGGGACGAAGGCATTGGCATTTGATGCACATCCAAAGGCAAAACCGGTCAGTGGAATACCACCGACGGCCCCTTGCTCAATGGCCCATGTAACCGCGTCAGGGTGTCCCTCTTCCAGCAGAATGCGGGGCACCATTGCACTTATGCCAAACCCGAGATTGGCAGTCATGCCCCTCTTGAGTTCCACGGCTGCGCGTCGCGCGATCACTTTTTCAATGCCGTGCTCAGCGTGGTTGAAACTGTCCCATGGCCGCATGACCTGACCTGAAATGGCTGGATCATAGGAGGTTTCGCAGGTCTGTTTCTGGTTAGGATCCACCACCACTGCGTCAACCAGATGTCCGGGCACCCGAACATCATGTGGTCGCAGACTGCCCGTTGAGGTTACCCGCTCAACCTGGGCGATGATAAAACCACCATGGTTGCGAACGGCAATGGCTTGTTCCAAACCTCCCAGATAGGCCCCTTCATGTTCATATGTGAGATTGCCACGTTCATCGGCAGTAGTGGCGCGAATGATTGCTACCGTGGGCACGATATTGGGGAAATGCAGCCAGGTTTCACCAGCAAATTTCTGCCGCGTTACGATCGGTTGCGAAGCTCCCTTTTCGTTCATCGCGCATCCCTCCTGAACCGGGTCGACAAACGTGTCCAGGCCGGTTTTGGTCAGCACGCCCGGGCGATTGGCTGCGGCCTCGCGATGCATGTCAAATAGGATGCCAGAGGGCACATTATAGGCGGCAACCCGGTTTTCTACGATCATGTTCCAGATTTTGGGCATGGGCAGATTTGACGGACCTGATGGATAAGAGCCAGCCAGCACCCGTTTGAGTAATCCATCCTGTGCAATGTGATCAATGCCCTTCACACCATACATGTCTCCAGCGGCGATTGGATGAAGAGTGGTCAGATCACGTGGATGCCCGTCGCTGGAAAATCGCCTGCCCAGTGCCTCCAGCACCAGATCCGGACACCCAAGGGCAGAGGAAGAGGATACGGTCACGACAGCCCCGTCCGGAATTTTCTCGACAGCCCGCGCTGCGTCCACCACTTTGCTCATAGTCTACCTTTGCGTGGCCATAGATAAATTTGGAACGTTCCAGAAGATCGTATTGGAACGTTCCAAATTGAGTCAATGCCCAACTGCTATAAATCGTGCCAAGGTAGTTGATAAACAGAAATAGAAACTGAAATCGGTGTCAGGTCTGCCTGTTTTGCAAATGCCTTTTCCAAACATGGGCCGCAAGAATCATCGCCAGCCACAAAATGGCCAGCCAGACATCGTCACCGAGCGCAAATGGCAGGATCAGCGTTCCCGCCGCTACTGCAATCAGGTCGCCTGCCTGAAATCCATCGGATAGCAATTCTGGAAGTCGCCCAAACAGGCCGCCGATCAGGCCGGAACCGATGGTGGCGAGTATTCCGGCAATCAGCGCCCAAATCCAGCCCAGAACTCCGGTTCTGCCAAAAAGCCTCGACAGAGCAAAGCCGGCCAGGGCTCCACCAATGGCCATCGCCAGAGCGTAACGAATGATCAAACCTGTTGGTGCATTCGCGCTTCTGGAGGCTGAAAGGGCAGCCAGATCATTGTGGACGACGGTCACGAACAATATAACTCCCAGCAAAGCCATCACTCCGACGGGGACAAATTTGGGGGCGAGCCTGGGCTTTGAACTTTCAATCATGTCAGTCTTTGCAAAGAATGGACTTATAGTTCTGCAAGATTAACGGTGCGTCCCAACTGCGTCAAAGCCAATGGTATTTGGTAGAAGGTTTTGCCCAGCACCCTGGGCTTGCAACTGCGAACAAAGCTTGTTCCCAGAGCCCTGACGTCAATATGGTTATATGAATTGAACCTGTGTCGTCCTGTGCATAGGGCTTGCAGTGCCCTTGTGCCAATCCTTCCGCTGGTTTTAATGTTCGGTGATCACAAGAGCCAGAAAAGCGACTCACAATAATGCCGATCGACAAGTCAACATTGGAAAAACTGCGCCATGTATCGGTTGCCACTCTGGCAACGGCGCTGTTCAAGCGGGGCTTGCGCCATCAGGTTGTCCAGAATGTTCGGCCTGTCGCTCCAAAGGGTAAAAACATGGTGGGGCCTGCATTCACCTTACGCTACATGCCGGCAAGGGAGGATCGCAATCAACTTGTTGAGTTCAGAAATCCAGAACACCCTCAACGCCATGCAATTGAAACATGTCCTCCAGACCATGTTCTGATCATGGACAGTCGCGGCAAGGCGGAAGCGGCCTCTGCTGGCGACATACTGATTACGCGTCTCATGATGCGAGGAGCTGCCGGCGTTGTTACTGATGGAGGTTTCCGTGATGCCATGCGTATCGGGGAACTGGACATGCCGGCCTATCATCAACGCCCGTCGTCACCGACCAATCTGACCATAAATGAAGCCATTGAAATCAATGGACCTATTGGCTGTGGTGATGCGCCGGTCTTTCCCGGCGATATCGTTGTGGGAGATGATGACTGCGTCATAGTTATTCCGGCACATATGGCAGATGAAGTCGCGGAAGAAGCAACAGAAATGACCGCCTACGAGGAATTTGTCGTCGAACAGGTGCAGGCTGGAACGTCAATAATTGGACTGTATCCTGCTACGAGTGATGCAGTGTTGGAAAAGTTTGATGCCTGGCGCAAAGCCAACGGGCGTTAGGTATATACTTTTTGCGCACAAATGATGGCTGCGGTGCAATGCATTTGGATAGTAAATCACACTCAGGGAATGCAGGACACGAATTTCTGGTCAATCTGATCCTTGAGAGCCAGCTTTGAGCCCGGGCCCCCCTGTGTGACTGGATTTTGGTGGTGCCACTGTGCCCGATTTTGTGCCGGTGCGTTGCGCCCTGTACCCCTTTTTGTGCTGTTTTCGAGGCGTTTATCGTGTTTACGGTGTTCGTCTGAATGTTGGATTAAGTGTGGATTTTGTTGTATTTTTAACTGGCTGTGCAGTCAGTCTCAGGCTATCCAGTCTACTCCTGTTTTCCCTGTTTAACAGGGAAAATACAGGGAAAAATGCGGGTTTTAGCGGTTTTTGATGGCTTTGAGCGCAGTTTCGGACTTGTTTACAGTGGTTTAGGTGCCAATTCCCTATCATCAATAACAGGGAATTAAAATTCTGGAACAGGGAAGTTTTCCAACATATCAGGGAATATATCGAGAATTACATCGCGATTGGAAGCGAGGCTGTCTAGAGCCGGCAAATTTAGCAACCATTGAATACCTTTGCAGACGTCCAACTAGCCTCTTCACAACATCGGTCCGATGGCCAAGTAGAGCAAATGGCGCCATTTCGCTGTTATTCAGCAGTAATCGTCTTGAGGTAAGCTATTACGTTAAGACGGTCTTTTTCCTTCTTGAGCTTGAAAGCCATTTTGCTCTTCGCCTTTTTGTCATCTAGCTTGGCACGGAGATACTTTTTAGGATCTTTAAGATAGTCAAAGAGTTCTTCTTCAGTCCAAATTAAGCCAGCCTCGCCTGCTGCTACTATGCTCTTGCCATATTTAAATTTTTCGACCGATGCGGCGGAACGCCCAACAATTCCAGTCAAGTACGGGCCAACTTTATTTTTTGCGCCTTCGCCAACCATGTGACAGCTGGCACATTTTTTGAAGACCTTCTTACCGACTTCAGCGTCGCCTTCAGCATGAGCAGTTGTAATCATAGCCTGTCCTGCAATCATCGCAGACAAGAGCAGTACTGGTTTAATGGTCTTAAAGGTCATGTCAATTTTTCCTCCAAAGTGGGCTTCCATAAGATTATCTTGCTGGGCCAACATTTCTGTAAAATTTTCTTCTCTCTTTGATTGATAGCCGAAAATGGGGCTATTCAACCTGCGTCAGAAGGCAGCAGTCTGCCGTTTCCTTGCCAGCGTTGCCCGATATCAAAACAATGAAAGAGAAATGCAAGTGCCAGGCAAAGTGCCAAAAGTTCCGGTGACGCACCGCTGAGTACGACTGCAAGTGCCAAAGCAAAAGCTGCTCCGGACCCCAAAAAGCTAATAACTTGCTTAGGCGGCAACCCAATGGACTTCCGCCGCCACAAGGAAAGCAAAATGATGCTCTCTAGAAAAAGCACAATCAGCACGATGTAGGCTATAGTGGGCGTATTCAGCATTTTAGTGAGAATTTCCACTGGCGGCCCCTTCCTTATGTTTTGGCTAGGCCAAGCAGATGGCTGAGGTCTTTAAAGAAAACCCTGATATGCGCCAATGGCTCTTTTCGAACCAGCTTCTTGTACATATACGACTCCCAGGTCAGACGTTGTACGTCCTTGTCTTCGCAAATTTTGACAAAGCGCTCGCGCCGACGGTCGCCGCCATACCAGAAGTACTGCATGATACCCAGCACCCAGAACACACGACCATGTTGCTTCATGAATGACTTGCGGGCCTGCGCTAATTCTGCGCCATTGGACGACCGTAAAGCATTGAAAACAGATTCAGCACCCATTCGCCCGCAGGCCATGGCGTAGTAGATACCTTCGCCGGATGCAGGCGCTACGACCCCGGCAGCATCCCCCACAACGAGCACATCTTTGCCATTGTCCCAACGCTTCATCGGTCGCATCGGTATCGGTGCTCCCTCCGTGCGCACCGTTTCGCAATCTGCCATACCAGCGCCAGCACGCAGGCTGGAAACTGCTGTGCGCAGGGAAAAACCTTTCTTGGCTGACCCGACACCGATGCTCGCCGTCTCGCCATGAGGAAATACCCAGGCGTAGAAGTCTGGTGATAGCTTGCCCTGATAATACACGTCACATCGATGCGCGTCGTAATAGGCGGAATTGGCATCAGCGCCTTGGTTACTCTCCATCTGCAGTTCTCGTTCGGGCGCTTTGATGATTTCGTGATAGGCAAAAACGCTTGGGGGTTGCTTGCAATTAGGGATCGCTTGTTTGGCAACTTTGGACCGTGCACCGTCTGCTCCGACAACCATCCGGGTGATGACCCGATGGATCTTGCCGTCTGAATCCTTATACACCACGGCGGGCCGTTGATTTGCGTTGCGTTGCAACTCAACGAAAGTGCCTTTGATCCGTATTGCGCCGGAATGTGTTGCACGCTGCCGCAGGAATTCGTCGAAAGTCTCTCGGTTGACCATGCCAACAAAACCCGATCCGACTGGCATGTCGACGCTTTTTCCGGACGGAGCAATCATTCGAGCAGACCGAATTTGGGCACATAAAAGGGAGCCTGGAATTTCGAATTCATGAATGAGCTGGGGGGGAATCGCACCGCCGCAAGGCTTTACCCGACCTTCTCGATCCATGAGAGCAACACTGACACCTCTGCGGGCAAGATCATTGGCTGCGGTGGCGCCTGCTGGACCTCCGCCAATGACGACGACATCAAATACCAGATCATTGTCCATGGGGTGTTTGGTCATCTGCAAAAACTCCTTATTCAGCAGGCTGCAGGTTTTGAGTGGGCGAAGCATTCGATTTAATCAGGGCCTTGGGTGCAACTTTCAATGCGATCATGCCTGACACAATGAAGAGCACAGCTTCTGCCGCAAATATCACCGAGTAGGCCAGCGTCACATCTGGCAATATCACCCGCGCCAGATCAATCGCGACAGTCCCAAGAAATCCTCCTAATCCAAAGGCCAAAGCTTGGGCTGCGCCCCAAAGGCCCATACGAGTACCTTCTCGCTGTTCGACGCCGTGACTGGCCAGTCCCATCATCGACCCAATGGCTGCAACTGCAAAAGCGCCATTGGACAAGCCGAGCAGGAAAACATTGGTTTGCAAAGGCCAAGACGTTCCAAACTGTGAAGCAATCGCCAATCCCACGAAGGCTAAGGCCGAAGCTATGCAGCCACCAAAAGCCCAAAACCGCATCGAGCCAAGACGCTGGCCACCAAATCCGCTTCCGATGACGGCCACCACCACCATGCCGACCATCACACCTCCGTTTTGAACACCAGCCAATTTTGTGGATTGGCCAGGTGTGTATTCGAAGACCAGCCCTGAAAACGGTTCAAGAATAAGGTCCTGGG
>JBPCWM010000288.1:0-4600 GCA_051009515.1 Rhizobiaceae bacterium
CAAATCAACAATACGAAGTCGTAAGTCCTGAGATAAAGCCATAACAGTTCCTCCTGACACCTTGAATCAGAAGAAATCAAGTCCGTAAACTGCCCTACGATTCTAAACTCGCCGGAAGTGCTCTAGCTGTGCCTTCGATATAGGCTGCGGCCTCTTTCTGTGTCTCAAAGATATGCGGAGCTATGAGCCGGTTTTTCAGGTCACGCCCGAGTTTCTGGCGCAAAAAGGCGCTGGTTGTGTAGCGACATGCGGTCAAGTAATAGTCGCTTTCCAAGCCTGAGAGAAGATCTGCCCATTTACTCGCCAAACGCGGGGCTATGCTCATCCCGTCATGGTTGGCAACCAGATTGACCTTCTGGCCAAGGTCGGACAGGAATTTCTCAAACGGTACGCGGAAGGCTTCAAGGTCGTCTTCGGTTTCGATCTCGATGCCGCTGAGATTTGCAAATACGATATTTGCTTGCACGTCATGATAGAGGCGGTTTGCCATATTCATGTTCAGCATGTCATTGCGCAGGCCCATGGGCTTGTCGCGGAACAGTCTGGCATCCATCAACTTAACGTCCTTGATGATCGGCTCGAACTCCATCTGGTTCAGAATGTCTTTTTTCAGATCAACTCCCGGGGCGATTTCAACCAGTTCCAGACCGGCTTCAGTCATCTTGAACACGCAGCGTTCGGTAATATAGAGCACATCCTTGCCCTGCTCGGCAGCATAGGCTCCGTTGAAGGTGATCTGTTCCACCCCAACAATGAACTTACGATTGCGTCCCTCTTCCAAAATGCTCATTTCACCATTTTCGAGTTCTATCTTCAAGCCACCGGCAGTGAAGGTTCCGACAAACAATACCTTACGGGCATTTTGGGAAATGTTGATGAAGCCACCAGCGCCCGCAAAACGGTCCTTGAACCGGCTGACATTCACATTGCCCCGGGAATCTGTTTCCGCCATGCCAAGGCAGGCCAGATCCAGCCCGCCGCCATCGTAGAAATCAAATTGCTGGTTGGTCTGGATTATGGAATCAGCGTTGATCGCAGCGCCAAAGTCGAGGCCGGATTGGGGCACCCCGCCCAATACGCCGGCTTCTGTCGTCAGCGTAATGTGATCGATAATCTCTTCTTCATTGGCAACCGCACCGACACCTTCGGGCATACCAATTCCCAGATTGACCACGCCGTTGACCGGAAGTTCCATTGCTGCCCGGCGGGCAATGATCTTGCGGGGGTCAAATTTCATCGGCGCCATTTGATCGACAACACCGACCATGCGTCCGGTAAACGCGTGTTCATACTGAGTCTGAAAGGTCTGCATGTGATCTTCGCGGTCCGCCAGAACCACACAATCGACCAGATTTCCGGGCACAATGACATCCTTGGGGGCCAATGAACCGGCAGCGGCGACACGCTCAACCTGCGCAATAACAAGACCACCTGAATTCTTGGCCGCCATGGCGATGGGCAACATGTCGAGGGTCAGTGCTTCCCGCTCCATGGTGATATTGCCCAACCTGTCAGCGGTGGTCCCGCGAATGAGGGCGACGTCTACCGGAATGGCGTGATAAAACAGCCATTCCTCGCCCAGCAGCTCTTTCACCTCAACCAGCTTTTCCGTTGATTTGGTGTTGATCGCTCCGCCGCTCTGGCGGGGGTCGACAAATGTGCGCAACCCAACTTTGGAAAACATGCCGGGTTTTCCCGAAGCAATGTCGCGATAGAGTTGCGATATACAACCCAACGGCAGGTTGTAGGCTTCAATGTCTTCCGACACAGCCATGGCTCCGAGTTTTGGAACCAAAGACCAATGACCGCCAATTGCCCTCTTCACGAGACCCTTGTGGGCCAGGCGGTTCAATCCCTTTTCCTTACCATCACCCGGAGCGGCGGCAAACAGAAGCGAAATGTCTTTTGGGGCCGCTTCGGCCAGAAATCGGTTTTCAAGACCGCGCAATAGTCCGTCAGGCGTGCCAATTCCTACAAAACCTGACACACAGACCGTATCACCATGGTCGATCGTTGCAATTGCATCTTCAAGAGGAATGACTTTATCGACCATATTTATTGTCCAACTGACGATTTATGTTTTGGTGCTGCGCTTCTTTTGCGGCTTTTGGTGAACTCTGGAGATCCACTCGCTGAGCCCACCTGCGACAACGCCTTGCGCCTTGCGGCTTACAAAAACACCCACATGTCCACCGGGGAACCCTATCTCTTCATAGAGTTCCGGTTTGACGAAATCTGCCAGAGCCTTGGAACAACTGACCGGTATGATGTGATCCTGCAATGCGTAGATGTTCAGGACCGGGCAGTTGATTTTACTCAGGTCCACCCTTTCTCCTGAAACGTGAAAGTCTCCACGGGTCAGTTGATTTTCGCGATAAAGATCGTTCAGCCATTGACGTGCCGCTTCGCCAGGATGATCCGGCCGGTCAGCAATCCATTTTTCCATACGCAGGAAGTTGAGGATAGCTGCTTCATTGCCATCCATATTTGCAAGGCCGAGATTGTATTTGATCATGCTGTTGATTGGTGTGAGCGAGGAGAAAACCGCGCCGGTCAAACCACCGGGCAACATTCCGTACGTATCCACAATCAGATCAATGTCGTCTTCGGAGAGATTTTGAATCCAGCTATTGAGAAATCCTTCACCCTGCCAGAACTCATCCGGCTTGCCATGAAAATCAATTGGAGTAATTGCCAGCGCAAGACCGGCAATCAAGTCTGGTCGCAGCGCTGCAAGGGCGGCTGCGAATGTGCCTCCTTCACAAATGCCAAACAGGGTAACAGGTTGGTTACTATTCAATTCCACAAGATGCTCAACGCATGATCCGAGATAGAGATCAATATAATCATCCATAGTGAGATATTGATCTGCCCGGGTAGGCGTACCCCAGTCCACAACATAGACTTCAATACCATCGGCCAAAAGGTTGCGCACCAGCGACCTATCTTCCTGCAGATCAATCATGGTCTGACGGCCGAACAGACCATAGCAGATGAGAACGGGGGGAGCTGACTTCCTGACCTTGCCCAGGGGTCGGTATTTCAACATACGCACCTTGTCGATCTGAAAAACCGTGTCTGCGGGAGTTTCAGCAATTTCGACCTCGGTCTGGCTTGTTCCACTCAAAACCTCACTGGAGCGCATGGCCTTCATTCCGGCATCCAGCATTTGCGACCAGGCGGACGTCCATGCTTCGGAAGCCAGTTCAACTGGATCCATCAAACTACCATCTGAATTTCTCTTGCGCGGCATCATTTTTGTTTCGCCACCTTCAGCGCAGCAAGTTCGCGTTTCAATTTACGCACTTCACGCCGTAATTCGTGCACGATCTTGGCCAGATCATCCACTTCGGTGCGGGTCGGCATCTGCCAGGAATCGCTCCAGGCTTCTGCCGTATCGCGTTGACGCGCCTTGATTTCGACTCCTGCCCGCATCAAGCGACGCTGGGCATCCATAAATTCCGGTGTGCGTTGGGTTTCCAGCAACTCATCATTGGCAGCTTTCAACCATGCATCCAGAGCTTCCTTGACTTCGCCGGATTGCAGGTCCTCGAGGGTGAAATTTTCGCTGTATTTTTGAAATGCCCGGCCCCAGGCCTCCTGCAGAATTCTGGAAAAATCCAGCGCCGCACGCTGGTAATCAAGGGATTCACGCCATGCTTCGGCCGCATCAACTTGCGGTGTGGCCAGATCGGCGAATTGCGGACCCTGAGCAATTGAGTCGAGTATCTTTCGCAATTGTTCCGGCGCGTGGTTCAACCAGTTGGAAGGGTCCAGCATGCCGTGCAGAGCGTCCTTGCCCTGACCAAACAACGTATCGGCTGAGGAATTGGCCATCATTGCAGACGGGTTCCAGGCAGGGGCCCAGCTGTTAACGAAGCCCTGCCAGGTTTTCATGGCCTCCGGACCAGGTGTAAAGGGGTGAGCGCCGGCCGAACTATTGAAATTGCGGTTGAACTCGTCCACCGCATCCCGCTGGGCCTTCATGAAAGCTTCCTGCCCCTGCTGCCACATGTCGAACATCTGCTCAAAAGCATTGTCGCTGTTAGCCATAATTTGGTGCTCCTATAGGGCGGCTGTGTAGATATCCAGCGCGGCTTCGTAGGTCATTTCGACCGGATTGTTGACCAGCAGGCGGGTTTGTTTCATCGCATCTTCTGCCAACATTGGCAGATTGTTGTGATTGACGCCAACTTCGGCCAGTTTGCTCTGCATGCCAAGTTCAGGGCCCATCGCCTTGAAACCTTCGACCATGCCAGATCCGATATCAGTGGCCGACTTGCCAGCCAGGGTGGGGAAGATAATAGGCCCGATTTCGGCATACTGATCCGCTGCGGCGCTCATGTTGAAGTCCAGCACATACGGCAGGACCAGCGCGTTTGAGAGGCCATGGGGTACGTGAAAGTGTCCACCCAGCGGGTAAGCCAGCGCGTGGACTGCGGCAACCGGTGCATTGGCAAATGCCATGCCGGCCAGCATGGAACCAAGCAACATGTTGGAGCGCGCGTCACGGTCTTCGCCGTTCGTGCAGGCTGTGTGGATGTTGGCACCGAGCAAGTTCAGTGCCTGTTTGGCCAACGTATCGGACACGATGTTTTTC
>JBPCWM010000289.1:0-17064 GCA_051009515.1 Rhizobiaceae bacterium
GAATGGGACAAACGCCCCAGATAGTTGTCAGCGCCAGGTGTGTCGATAATCACAAAATCATGGGTGTGTTGCACTTCGATCAATGCGCGTTCAAGCGAAGAAAAATCTTTGCTTTGAGCTTCGATCGCACTGTCAACACGGGCCAGGTCAAAACGGAAATGGTTCGGCAGTTCCAGATTTAGTCTGTTAGTCTGCGCCCAGTTTCTACGATTTTGAATATAACGTGTCAGAGATTTTTGACGCGTGTCGAGGTCAATGGAGGCGACTTTGAAGCCTGCCTTGAGCAAATAGACGATTACGTGCATGGATGTCGTTGTTTTGCCCGATCCACCTTTCTCGTTGCCGCAGACAATCACGTGTGCGCCGTCAGGCCTGTTGAGCCTGTCAAAGGCGGCGTATTCTCCCTGCGTACCCATTACTCACCGTCCCAATTCAACGCACAAAATATATGGCATCGTTTGTAGAATACAATAAAAGCACACTTTTATAAGGAATGCGATTACCCAATTATATTGGCGACAATTAGCGTTAATTTTTCACTGAAATCGTGACGTATTATTGGCCCTACAACAGGCCCAATTCAGCCAGTTCTGCTTTGAGGTGACCGGGCAGTGTTTCATTGGCCAGACTGAGGTCTTTCGGGGTGGCTTCAGTGGGAAGATAACGCCAACCCTGAAAGGCCCGTTTCGGTTGCCATTCGGTGGCAATGATCTGGCTGTCCAGCATCAGTTTGCAACGCCGGATCCCCTCAGTGTCAACGACCGGGCGCAGTTCCAGCAGTTTTTGGCGTGCCTGGACATTGCCCTTGATCACCCAATAAAGACTTCCGCCATCAAGCAATTCAGCAGCACGTTTCGGGGTCATTCTGGTTGTGTGGAACAGGCAGACTTCCTCACCAGCCTCCTCCATGGCTGCAAGTCGATTCTGTCCCCAGTTTCGCAGGTCATCAAGGCTTTCGGCGCCAACACAGAGCTTGATCATGTTCAAAGGCATAATCTGTTTTAGGCCCCAAGCGCGCGCTTATAAAGGGGGATGGTGCTCCATCCCCATCGTTTGCTGTGTATGGAACGTCATTCACCTTCGATTGGCTGCAATACCAGTGCTGGATATCCGTTCTCCACCTGTTCACCGCCACTGATCGATACCTCTCCCACCAAACCATCTTTGGGCGCCAGTACTGCATGTTCCATCTTCATGGCTTCGACAGAGAACAACATGTCCCCCTGCTCCACCTGATCGCCCTCGCTCACGGTCACAGCGATAATCTTGCCGTGCATTGGGACCACAATCGTTCCATCGCCCGAAGCATCGCCCCCTTCCTCGGAGGTCTTGTATGTTTTGGCAGAAAAAACGGATTGACGCCCTGAGTCCAGGACAAACAGGCGTTCACCATCGAAATAGAGACTGGCGCTTGGCGAGGCCTCCACCCAGTTTCCCTGATCATCGCGCACCAAGACACCATCGGCTTCAAAACGAAGACGCATGGTCATTTCAGTGCAATCTACAACAAGCGGCCAATCCATTTCACGCTGCCCAAGCAATTGGAACCCATCGGACGCTGCCCATGGGCTGGATTTCAGTGCAGGTGTCTCACCGCGAACGCGTTGAACCTGGGCTTTCAGCAAACCACTCAGACCGGCGCACAGGGTTGCAAAAGTTACCGGCCCGCTCTGCAAAAGGTCATCCAGCTTGGTATCGATAAGTGATGTGTCAAAAGTCCCTGCCCTGAACAGGGGTTGTGCGCAAAGATTGGCCAGAAAGCCTGTATTTGTTACCGGCCCGGCAATTTGCGCCGCTTTGAGACGCTTTTCCAGTTGGTCCAGGGCTTCATCACGAGTTGGCGCATGGGTAATCAGCTTTGCGATCATCGGGTCGTAGTGGGGAGAAATGACGTCTCCGGTTTCAACACCCGTATCGATCCTCACACCATCCGTTGCTGATCCAAGATCCATGTTCACCAACTTGCCTGTCGAGGGAAGAAATCCAGCGTCCGGGTCTTCTGCATAGATCCGGGCCTCGACCGCATGACCGCTGATCTTCAAATCTTCCTGCGCCATGGGCAGGTACTCACCACTGGCAACTCTCAATTGCCATTCCACCAGATCAACGCCCGTGATCAATTCGGTAACCGGATGTTCAACCTGTAGACGGGTGTTCATCTCCATAAAATAGAAGCCGTCTTGTGTCAGCCCGCCAGCCCCGTCGGCAATGAATTCGACGGTTCCGGCCCCCTGATAGCCAACGGCACGTGCTGCCTCACAAGCCGCCTTGCCCATGGCATCACGTACATTGTCTGGCATCCCCGGTGCTGGAGCCTCTTCAATGACCTTTTGATGGCGACGTTGCAGCGAACAATCGCGTTCAAACAAATGCACGACATTGCTCTGTTGATCGGCAAATACCTGGATTTCGATGTGGCGTGGGCTTTCAACAAATTTTTCTATCAGCACTATGTCATTGCCAAATGCGGCTTTGGCTTCTCGACGGGCAGCTTCCAGGGCATCGTCGAATTCAATAGCCTTGGCGACCTTGCGCATGCCCTTGCCGCCGCCACCGGCGACCGCCTTGATCAGGACTGGGTAACCGACCTCATAAGCCTTGCGCTTGAGAAATTCAGGCGTCTGATTACTGCCGTGATAGCCTGGAACAATGGGGACCCCGGCCTGCGCCATTATTTCCTTGGCCTTGTCTTTCAGCCCCATCGCGCGGATTGCCGATGCCGGAGGGCCGACGAAAATCATGCCCGCATCTTTGGTCAGTTCAGCAAAATCTGCGTTTTCGGACAAAAATCCGTAGCCGGGATGTATTGCCTCTGCTCCGGCCTGTTTTGCAACCGACAGAATCCGCCCGCTGCGCAAATAGCTGTCAGAGGCTGCCGATGCTCCGACCGGGTATGCTTCATCTGCCAGACGAACATGAAGGGCAGATGCATCGGCCTGCGAATAGATCGCAATGGTGCGAATCCCAAGATGTTTTGCGGTCTTGATTATTCGACAGGCTATTTCACCCCGGTTGGCGACTAAAAGCGATTTTATCATGGTTCTCCAGCGTCAACTCTACCGTGAGGGTACAATGTGCCCCATTTCAACACTCAACAATGTTTACGGGCACGTTGACGGCCAGTCCACCCTGACTGGTTTCCTTATATCGCTCATTCATGTCCATTCCGGTCTGACGCATGGTTTCGATACAGGCATCCAGAGGCACGAAATGCCGGCCATCTCCATGCAGCGCCAGCGAAGCCGCCGTGACTGCCTTCACCGCTCCAAGGGCGTTGCGTTCAATGCACGGAACCTGAACCAAACCAGCAACTGGATCGCAGGTCATGCCAAGATGATGCTCCAGTGCAATTTCGGCTGCATTTTCAACTTGTTGCGGCGACCCTCCCATCACGGCGGCGAGACCGGCAGCCGCCATGGCTGCAGCGGATCCAACCTCCCCCTGACAACCGACCTCGGCACCCGAGATCGACGCATTGTTCTTGATGATACCACCAATAGCAGCAGCAGTCAGAAGAAATTCCTCCACATCCTTGTCACTGGCACCGGCATTGAATTTGATGAAATAGCTTAACACTGCCGGAATCACCCCTGCAGCACCGTTGGTCGGTGCCGTTACCACCTTGCCGCCCGCCGCATTTTCCTCGTTCACCGCCATGGCAAAGACCGAAAGCCAGTCATTTGCGGCCAGAGGACCCAGCTCGTTTTTGGACCATTTGGCTTCAAGCTTTTCTGCAACCTGTTTGGCACGGCGGCGCACCTGCAATCCGCCTGGCAACTCTCCATCCTTTGACAATCCCCGTCGCACGCAGGCATCCATGGCCTGCCATATCTGACTGATATCACGGTCGAGCCCCGGAGACTTGCGGACAGCCTCCTCATTCTTGCGTTTCATCTGCGCAATTGTAGCCTTGCTTTCATCAGCCATCTGCAGCATTTGCGAAGCTGTTTCAAAAGGATAGGGAATGTCAGCTATTTCAGGCGCGTCAAACCCGGCATTCATCCGTTCCAACTCGGTGGCATCCACGATGAAACCCCCGCCAACTGAATAATAGACCTGTCGCAACAACGAGACACCAGCTTCATCATAGGCGGAAAACCGCATCGCATTCGCGTGCCCGGGCAACTTTTTATCATAGTCGAAAACAAGATCTTTCTCCGGGTCAAATTCCCAGGCGGGGAACCCTTGCGCGCCGATGGCTTTGCTTTGGCGCGATGTTTCAAGCACAGCCTCTACCTGATCGGGGTCCATGGTTGCCGGTTCACAACCCATCAGGCCCAGGATTATGGCGTTGTCGGTGCCATGGCCCTTTCCCGTAAATGCAAGCGAGCCGTGCAATGAGACACTGATCCTGCAAATGGTGCTGGAGGCCGGACGCGGCCAATCACCGTCCCTCAATTCAAGCAAAAACCGCCGGGCCGCAACCATCGGCCCCATTGTGTGGGAGGACGAAGGCCCGATACCAACCTTAAACAAGTCAAAAATGGACAAAAACATTTATGCAATCGCTCTGTTTGAGGATAAGTCGCCGCAGCACCTTGACTGCGTATCTATATGTTATTGCCTGTCAGGCAACATTCAAATTCCGACATTTGTCATGATATTTAACCCTCCCCTGATCGAGGCCGTTCTGGTCCAGCGCTACAAGCGGTTTCTAGCAGATGTGCAACTGGTGAATGGCGACCTGTTGACGGTACATTGTCCAAATCCCGGGGCGATGTTGGGGCTCACCGAGCCCGGTAACAGAGTGTGGATATCAGATAGCGGCAATCCGAAGCGCAAACTTCGGCACACACTAGAGGTGATGGAAGTTGATGCACCGTTGGGCAAGACCCTTGTGGGCATCAATACCATGTTGCCCAATCGTTTGGCAGTGGAAGCCATAAAGCAAGGGTATATCGAAGACTTGCTTGGATATTCATCGATTCGACGCGAAGTCCCCTATGGTGAAAACTCGCGTATAGACTTGTTGCTGGAGGAAGACGGGCGCCGGCAATGCTTTGTTGAAATCAAGAATGTTCATTTCGTGCGCAAGGCCGGACTGCATGAGTTTCCCGATTGCAAGACAGCCAGAGGTGCAAAACATTTGCGCGAACTAGCAAAAATGGTGGCCGAAGGGTCGCGGGCGGTCATGCTCTATGTTATTCAGAGGTCAGACGGAGACACATTTGCTCTTGCCGATGATCTGGATGCCGACTATGCCGTGGCTTTCAGCGAGGCCATGGCTGCCGGGGTTGAAGCGCTGGCTATTCGATGTCAGGTCTCTGCTGAAGAGATTTCTGCCTGTGAGATGGTACCAATCCTGACACAGACCACCAACACACAAGATTTGTGAGCCTGATTTGACGACTTACCTTCCCGCAGCGGATGCACCGCTTAAAAATACCGGCCAGATAAAGCTGTATTCTGCTGAAGACTTCGCGGGAATGCGCAAAGCCTGCCAACTGACTGCGACGTGCCTTGACGAAGTCGCCAAGATGGTTGAACCCGGCCTGCAGACCAATGCAATTGACAAATTCGTTTATGAATATGGCATGGATCACGGGGCCGTACCTGCGACTCTGAACTATCGCGGATATCCCTATTCGAGCTGTATTTCACTGAATCACGTCGTTTGCCACGGGTTTCCCTCGGAAAAGCCACTACGCAACGGCGATATTCTCAATGTTGATATCACTTTCATACTTGACGGCTGGCATGGGGATTCCAGCAGAATGTATATCTCCGGCCAACCCAAGAGAGCGGCGGAGCGATTGATTGATCTGACTTATGACTGCCTGATGGCGGGAGTTGCCGCTGTCAAACCGGGCAATCGCATGGGGGCTATTGGCGCATCGATTCAGGAATTGGCGGAGCGAGAACGCTGCAGCGTTGTGCGCGACTTTTGTGGCCATGGCCTTGGACGCCTATTTCACGATGCACCGAATGTGCTGCATTACGGAAATGCAGATGAGGGCCCGGAAATGCGGCCTGGCATGATTTTTACGATTGAACCTATGATCAATCTTGGCAAACACCAGGTGAAAATACTCAAGGATGGTTGGACGGCTGTCACACGTGACCGGTCGCTGTCAGCCCAGTTTGAACATTCGGTGGGTGTCACCGAAGACGGATGCGAGATATTTACGCTCTCTCCGGCCGGGCACACTAAACCGCCCTATCACACCCAATAGGATCAAGATGGTTGAGGGGCCAAAAAACAAGCAGGAAAAGGAGCGCACGCCAGGCGTTCTGCGAGAATCTGCGGCCTCTCCCCATTATCATGGACACCGGGATCGGCTGCGGGAAAAATTCGGTACGGCTGGCCCGGATGCACTGGCCGATTATGAGCTTTTGGAACTGCTGCTCTTCCGCTTCATTCCCCGAGCTGACACCAAGCCTGTCGCAAAAGACCTGTTAAACCAGTTTGGCTCCATTGGCGCGGTGCTTGGGGCAAGCGAGCGAGAACTTACACGAGTCAAACGTATTGGCGTGAATGTGGCGCGGGACATCAAAGTTGTTGCTGCAATAGCAAGTCATTCTCACAAGACGGAGTTACAGAAAAAAACGGTACTCAGTTCCTGGTCTTCCGTAATCGACTATTGCACCACTGCTATGGCTCACGAGAAAATTGAACAGTTCAGGATATTGTTTCTGGACAAGAAAAACGCGCTTATTGCCGACGAGGTCCAGCAAAAGGGAACCGTTGACCACACGCCGGTCTATCCAAGGGAAGTTATAAGGCGCGCCCTTGAAGTGAGTGCCTCAGCTCTGATTCTCGTGCACAATCACCCTTCCGGAGACCCCACGCCGTCCAGAGCCGATATAGACATGACCAAAACCATCATGGAAACGGCTGCACCAATGGGTATAATCGTGCACGACCACATCATAATCGGGAAACAGGGCCATGCCAGCATGAAGGGATTAAAACTGATTTGAGAAGAAACGACTTTCTTCTCAAACGCTCAAACGGTAAAACCCCTGCATGATCCGACTCTTGCTCATCTTATCGCTGTTCCTCCCTGCATATCAGTCTGCCAAGGCGGCTGATACGATTGGCCTGTCACTGCCACTGGAAGGACGCCTTTCTGCGGTTACCAAACGCATGGAATACGGTGCAAAACTCGCCCTGCAACGGCTGAAAGATTCCGGACATGATCTAGAACTGGCCCTGGTTGACGATGCATGCGATCCGGTCTGGGCACCTGAAAATGCGCAAAAACTACGCGAATCCTATGTAAAAATTGTTGTAGGCCCCGTCTGTTTTCGCAGTGCAACGGCCTTGGCAAAATTCATGAGCCGCCCGCGAGAAGGAGAGCCTGTAGTTCCCGTTGTGGCCGTGAACACCCGCAACAAATTGCTGGGCCGACTTCGTGAAGTTGATGAATTGAGCCTTTGGAGCCTCTCAAATTCGCCCAATGCTGAAGCACAGGCCATTGTAGATCTCGTTTTGCCGCAATTCCAGAACCGCCCCTACGCCATTATCGACGATGGCAGTGTTTATGGCCGCGCCTTGGCAGATGACATCCGTTTGCTGGCTGAAGAAGCAGGTAGTCGCCCCATATTGAGTTCCAATTTCAGACCGCTTCAGACTACGCAGATTTCATTGCTGCGCCGGATGCAGAAATCCGGCGTTGAGGCACTTATCATTGCGGCCGCCCCGGAAGATGTGGTCACCATCGCCAACGATCTGCGCACATTGAAACTGGACTGGATGGTTGCAACTGGCGAGCGTGGGCAGTTGTTGCCTTATACTGCAACTGCCCAAAGCAATATGGCAGGTATGTTGATCGTAAAGGAACGGGATTTAGCCAGCGAAAGCGCCAAAGCTATAATCGGGGACGTTGGTGAGGTGGAAATCGAAAACAGCATGTTGCTTGGATTTGCTCTTGTCGAAATTGGCGCTGGTGCGATTAAACGCAATTTGACCGATTTGGCAGGAGAAAGCTTTGACACAGTTATTGGCCCTGTTACCTTCGGCACGGATGGGAGAGCGTCTCCTGCTCCCTTCGTTGTTCAGCAGTGGCGTGACGGCGGATTTGAACCGCTGGTAGCCAATTAACGATGCAGCCCGGTCCAAGAAACCTGATTACCGACATTGCCGGACTAAGGGTCGGAAATGCCGACAATGCTGAGTTGAAATCCGGCACGACCGTGCTTGTCTGCGATGATGCAGTGACAGCGTCTGTGCACGTTATGGGTGGGGCACCGGGCACAAGGGAAACTGACCTGCTTGCTGTTGAAAACACCGTTGAATCAGTTGACGCACTGGTTTTGTCGGGCGGGTCGGCTTTTGGCCTCGATGCAGCAGGTGGAGCACAGTCTGCACTGCGTGAACAGGGGCGCGGGTTTGAAATTCATGGGCTTCGTGTGCCCATCACGCCTGCGGCAATCCTCTTTGATTTGATCAATGGAGGAGACAAAACCTGGGGCAAAACCAATCCCTATGCTGAGCTTGGCTATGTGGCCACACAAAATGCGGCCACCGAGTTTGAACTGGGGTCAGCGGGCGCCGGGCACGGTGCTCTTGTTGGTGGGCCCGGCACCGGGCTGCGCGGCGGACTGGGTTCAGCCTCCACCGAATTGGAAAATGGCGTCACCATAGGCGCATTGGTCGCCGTCAACGCTCTTGGCGCACCGACTATAGGCAATAGCCGACATTTTTGGGCAGCACCATTTGAGTATGGAGAGGAGTTTGGCGGATTGGGTACAGGCGCAATCCCCTGCCATGAAAGCCACGTCCCTCGGATCAAGTTCCGTGACAACCAGTCTCAGGGGGCAAACACGACCATTGGCATAGTGGCCACTGATGCCGCATTGACCAAGGCCCAGTGCAAACGCCTCGCGATTGCGGCGCATGATGGTTTTGCCCGCGCGCTGTGGCCAGCCCATACCCCGCTGGACGGTGATTTGATATTTGTCGTCAGCACCGGCACGAGTGGTGCAGTACCTGATATGGAACTGCAGATTCAGCTGTCTGCCTTTGCCGCAAGTACGATGAGCCGTGCAATTGCCCGCGGCGTTTATTGCGCAAAGGCCCTGCCCGGAGATCTGCTTCCAAGTTGGGCAAAAGTCTTTCAACGCGATTGAGCCCGTTGGTCCACCGTGTTAGGCGGCGTTATTCATGAAACAACGGGACCGCTCCATGGCCAAACCTGTTCTGATCGCCCCTTCTATCCTGGCTGCCGATTTTTCCAAAATCGGGCAGGAAGTCACCGATGTTGTCGAAGCCGGGGCGGATTGGGTGCATCTGGATGTCATGGATGGCCATTTTGTACCCAATATATCATTTGGTCCGGTGATCATTGAAAAACTGCGCCCGTTGACCGATGCCGTATTCGATACCCATCTCATGATAGCGCCCACCGATCCATATCTGGAGGCCTTTGCCAAGGCTGGATCAGATTTTATCACCATTCACGCAGAAGCCGGGCCACATATGCACCGGTCGCTGCAGGCCATTCGTTCGCTGGGTAAGAAAGCGGGTATAGCCATCAATCCAGGCACGCCGGTATCGGACCTCGAACATGTTGTCGATATGGTTGATCTGATCCTGATCATGTCCGTCAATCCAGGGTTTGGCGGTCAAAAATATATATCAGAAGCAGGTAAGAAAGTTGCGCAAGCCGCTGCGCTCGTTGGCGATCGCTCCGTTCATATCGAAGTAGATGGCGGGATTACACCTCAAACCGCCCCCATGGTGGTGGAACATGGTGCAGATGTGCTTGTTGCTGGATCTGCAATCTATGATGGCAAGGGCATGGAGTCGTATCGCAGCAATATTTCTGCTATCAAAGCCTCCTGCTAGAGCAACGGGCAACACTCTGGAGGCCATCATCAAACGTCACTTCGCTATTCTTGTAACTGCTGTCCTGATCGTATGGGGTGTCGCCCCATGGAATGGCAGCCTTAAATCCCAAACTGCAAATGCGGCAGAACTGTCGCGCAGTCATGTGCTCGGTTTCAGTGGTAACGGGCGGTATTTTGTTTTTGAGGAGTTCGGCATCCAGGACGGCAGCGGCATTCCCTATGCCAATCTATACGTTATTGACGTGGAAACTGACCGATGGCTGAAAGGAACGCCGATTCGACTCAAGGGAACAGAAGCGGAAAGTCTGGCATTGGAAAAATCCCTTTCAGAGGACGGGATAACAGACCAACAGCAGATCGAACGTCGGTTCGAGGCTGCTCTTGAAGACAAGCGGAACGAAGTCAAAACAAAGGCTGCCTCCGTTCTTGCCGCTATTGGTGATTTGTGGCCAGCTTTTCAGCAAGCGCACAACCCACCTTTTGAATTCACCAGTGATGCAAAAACGGTCCGCTTTTCCGGGGTTGGCTATCAAAACCTGGTCAATTCCGAACATACAGCCAAGGGCTGGCGGTTGGAGGTCGAGGAAAAGGTGTTCCCCGCCAACGAAAATTGCTTCTCGCTATATGAGAACATGAAGGGGTTCACCCTCACATTAACCAATGAAAAATCTGGCGCAAAAACCGTGCTGAACAATGATACGCGCATTCCAAATTCCCGCTCCTGCCCACAAGGCTATCATATTGAAGAAGTTCTCACCTTTCCCCGTGGGGGGGGCAGATTTTCACTGGCGGTACTTATCCGTTACGGCCGTCCGGGCTTTGAGGGGCCGGATGGCCGCTTGCTGGCCGTCACAAAACCTGTGACACCTTGAGGTCAGGAAGCAGATTTTGTCGTCGCTGCGTTGAAGCCTGTGCAGGGCGGTGTTAATGGAGCGTGACTCTTCCCAAACAAGGCCACCAAATGATACCGCGCTACTCCCGAAAAGCCATGACCGACATATGGTCGCCCGCCTCAAAGTTTCGCATCTGGTTTGAAATTGAAGCCCATGCCTGCGACGCGCTGGCCGATCTGGGTGTAATTCCAAAAGAGGCAGCAAAAACAATATGGGATAAGGGCGGCGCTGCCGAATTCGATGTGGACCGCATCGATGAGATCGAACGTGAAACCAAGCATGACGTCATCGCCTTCCTGACCCATCTGGCGGAAATTGTCGGACCGGATGCACGTTTTGTTCATCAGGGCATGACGTCTTCTGATGTGCTGGATACCTGTTTCAACGTGCAACTGGTCAAAGCCACCGACATCCTGCTTCAGGATATGGACGAACTTCTGGCCGCACTGAAAAAGCGGGCTTATGAGCACAAGGACACCGTAACCATTGGCCGTTCCCACGGCATTCATGCGGAACCGACAACTTTTGGTGTAAAACTCGCTCAGGCTTATGCCGAGTTTGAACGCTGCAAGGACCGTTTGATCCATGCCCGCGCCGAAATTGCTACGTGTGCTATTTCCGGAGCTGTAGGTACATTTGCCAATATTGACCCGGCGGTCGAAGAACACGTGGCCAAAGCCATGGGACTTGTTGCCGAGCCGGTTTCAACGCAGGTTATCCCTCGTGATCGCCACGCGATGTATTTTGTAACTCTAGGAGTCATTGCCTCTTCCATCGAAAGGCTGGCCACCGAAATCAGGCATTTGCAGCGCACGGAAGTGCTGGAAGCAGAAGAATATTTTGCACCCGGCCAAAAGGGATCATCGGCCATGCCTCACAAGCGTAATCCTGTGTTGACCGAAAACCTGACCGGCCTTGCTCGAATTGTCCGCATGGCATCGGTCCCAGCAATGGAAAATGTCGCTCTATGGCACGAACGCGATATTTCCCACTCATCCGTGGAACGTATGATCGGGCCGGACACGACCGTCACCCTCGATTTTGCATTGAAACGGCTGACCGGCGTTATCGAAAAACTGCTGGTCTACCCGGAAAACATGGACAAGAATCTCAATAAGTTCAGGGGTCTCGTCCATTCCCAGCGGGTCTTGCTGGCCCTCACACAGGCGGGATGTTCGCGTGAAGACAGCTATCGCCTCGTCCAACGCAATGCCATGAAGGTTTGGGAACAGGACAAAGATTTTTTGACGGAGCTTCTGGCAGACGCCGAAGTCATGGATGTTCTGGATGAAGAAACAATCCGCGAAAAATTCGACCTTGGATATCACACCAAACATGTCGACACGATTTTCAACCGCGTTTTTGGATCATGATGCAGCCGCGCAATCGATCGATTGGATAAAGGGATCGCATGAAAATCTCTGAAGCAGACATCATTATGGTTCCAGGATACACCAATTCCGACGAGGAGCACTGGCAATCGCGCTGGCAAAGCAAGATGAAAACGGCGCGACGGGTTCAGCAGGAAGACTGGCTCAAACCGCAGGTTGATGACTGGACCGACAACCTCATCGCCTGCATTGATGAGACTTCAAGACCGGTTGTGCTTGTCGCCCACTCGCTCGGCGGTCAGGTGGTTGCGCAATCCATATCCAAAATGAGTGATGATCAACTCGCCCGCATCCGGGGAGCGTTCATCGTTGCACCTCCCGACGTGGAAAACCCCAAATTGCGGCCCAAACACCTAATGACCTTCGGCCCCTACCCCCGCGAACCATTTCCGTGTCCGAGCGTGGTCATTGCAAGCCAGAACGATCCGTTCTGCTCAATTGAAGTGGCTGGAGACATGGCCAATGCCTGGGGATCATTGTTCATCGACGCGCGAGAAAGTGGTCATATCAATTCCCAGAGCGGTCAAGGACCATGGCCGGACGGGCTCATGGTTTTTTCCACTTTCATGAACAAGCTGAAGACATAAAGCAGACCTTACCTGAAACTCAATTGTGACAGCATCGTTTCAATGCCCTTGTTCAGATAAATTGAATCCGGACCCAGAGCGGCATAATCAAAACCAAGTTCGTGGGCCAGTTCCAGCGATTCGACATTTCCGCACCAGGTCCAGGCCAATTTGCCACGCTTGTTGGCCTCAATCGGCATGGACTTGACTATATCGATCGTATCCGGTCCGTAAGCGTCGGGCACAACATTGCGACGCACAGAAATTGACAGATCCCCAGGCCCGCAGAATATCCCGTCTATGCCATCGAGATCGAGAATTGCCTGCATGTTCTCAACAGCCTCAACAGTCTCGATCATTGCCAGTATCTTGACGCTTTCGTTGGCTGATTTTGCATAGTTTGGTGGCGTTGTGCCCAAAATGCTGGCCACATGGCTGGGGCCGTACGAGCGGTCACCAACAGGAATATATTTGGAGTACGAGACGAGCTGCCGGGCATCCTCCACCGTATTGATCATCGGGGCAATAATACCGTGGGCGCCAGCATCCAGAGCCCGGCTGACAAGATCGAAACGTCCAACGGGAACGCGAATGATCGCGGGTTTGCCAGTTGGCACAATCGCATCAATTCCACGAATAACGCTGTTCTCAGTCTGCATGCCGTGCTGCATGTCCAGGGTGACTGCATCCAGGCCGGTTCTGGCAAGTTCAGCCAGATACAACGGGTCCTGTTGACCGGACCAGCCAGAAATTATCATCTGGCCGCTGTACAGCAGCTTGTTCAATCTGTCCATATTTTTTCCCGCTAAACTCTATTCGGACTGAATCTGCTCAACCGCCGTTGACAACAATTGGCTCATCTTGGCCCGGATATCCTGATCGCTGATCGTCACGCCCTTGGCATCGAAGTCACCACGAATTTTGCGGAAAACGTCTTCATCGCCAGCTTCTTCAAAATCAGACATGACGACTTCCTTGGCATAGGCTTCAGGGTCATCATGGCCCATCTCTCCAGCAGCCCAATGGCCCAGAAGTTTGTTGCGCCGTGCTTCTGCCTTGAATTTCAGCTCTTCGTCATGGGCAAATTTCTTTTCAAAACCTTCGCCACGTTCTTCCAATGATGACATTTCAAACTCCTGATAAGTCGGTGCAATGCGGAATCAAAAAACCGCAAATCTGTTATGATTTATGTAAGCACACACAGGTGCCAAATCAACCGCACCTTTATCTGTGTCAAAGCGCCTGTCAGCCACCGCGCATGATTGTTTTATGCCGTTGAGTGGCTTATGGAAGCTGTGAGTCATGCGGGATACTCCAGACGAGAAAGCACACCATGAGCAGACGTCGTAAAATATATGAAGGCAAAGCCAAAATTCTCTATGAGGGACCGGAACCAGGCACCCTGATCCAGTTCTTCAAAGATGATGCCACTGCTTTCAACGCCAAGAAGCACGAAATCATCGATGGCAAGGGCGTGCTCAACAATCGCATCTCAGAATATGTCTTTGAAAATCTCAACCGCATTGGAATCCCGACCCATTTCATCAAACGGGTCAATATGCGTGAGCAATTGATCAAAGAAGTGGAAATCATCCCACTCGAGTTGGTTGTGCGTAATATTGCAGCTGGCTCGCTATCCAAGCGTCTGGGTGTTGAGGAAGGCACGGTTCTGCCTCGCTCAATCATCGAGTTTTACTACAAGAACGATGAGTTAAACGACCCGATCGTTTCTGAAGAACACATCACCGCGTTTGGGTGGGCATCGCCCCCTGAGATTGATGACATGATGGCGCTTGCGATTCGTGTCAATGACTTCCTCTCGGGCCTGTTTCTCGGTGTCGGCATTCAATTGGTCGATTTCAAAATCGAATGTGGCCGCCATTTTGAAAATGACATGATGCGCATCATTGTTGCAGATGAAGTCTCACCCGACTCCTGCAGGCTGTGGGACGTAAAAACTCAGGAAAAAATGGACAAAGACAGATTCCGTCAGGATCTCGGCGGATTGCTGGATAATTACCGCGAAGTTGCCAAGCGGCTCGGCATTATTAATGAAAACGAACCGGTACGGGGCAAAGGGCCTGTACTGGTGAAATCAGACTGATGGGCATGAAAACATTTACTGCTGAAATCCGCGTCACCCTCAAGCGCGGCGTGCTGGACCCGCAAGGCAAAGCCATCGAAGGAGCTCTCGGCTCGCTGGGCTTTGAAGATGTGCACCAGGTGCGACAGGGCAAAACATTTGACGTTTCGCTGGACGCTGCGGACAAGAAGTCTGCCGAAGAGTCTTTAAACGCCATGTGTGAAAAACTTCTGGCCAACACGGTAATCGAAGATTATTCAGTCAACGTGAACTAAATTCTGACTTTTTGCACATACTCCTCTGCTTTTATTGCTTTTATTAATCTTATGCCTCGGTAAGGTGTTATTATCCTTACCACCTCTTTCACCATGTTCCATAACGCTATGGCCATCCCCTGCCGTCACAGTTCTGGCTCAAACGGCAATGAACTTGCGGGACACAGACCATGAAAGTGACAGTAAAAGCGGGGTTGGCAATTTTGCTGGCATCGACAGTATCGGCATCGGCAGGAAACTATCCTTCTGGTGCACAACTGGGCGGTGGCCTGACCGATGCCCAGATCGCTTTTTATGAAGACCAGTTGCGCATTAGCCGTGACACGAATTTCCTTCACGAAGATGATCACCGCAATGGCGGAACCTTTATCATTAATATGTCCAGGCACATGTGGTACACGATGCGCAATACAATGCGTTATGGTTACGCCCCTACCCGGCATTATGAAAACACCACCGAGCCGCAGTAAGCCTCGCTCGTTCTGCCTTCCTAAACGTTAAAGCCGTCGCCATCCCGGTCAGTTTATTTCGAACTGAGGCAGGCGGGTGACGATAGCCTGCGGCATCCACTGTTTTGTCGGTTTGCCGCGACTGGTTTGCTGGTTATCTCAGTGTTGATTTGATAAGTCTGTGAGCGAAGTGCTCACTCTGGCCAGAATGATCAACAGCCATGCAAAGAACCACGATAGTTCAATTCCCCGGATCGAACCGCGATCGAGACATGATCGCCGCGATCACCAAGATTGGTGGAACACCGCCGCAATTGGCGTGGCACACGGACACATCATTGCCGGACTGTGATTTGATCGTTATTCCGGGCGGCTTTTCCCACGGCGACTATCTGCGGTCCGGAGCAATTGCAGCTCGCGCACCGGTCATGGACGCTGTCAGAAATGCGGTCCAGAAAGGCATTCGGGTATTGGGTGTTTGCAACGGGTTTCAAACACTCACCGAATCCGGGCTCCTGCCCGGCGCCCTGATGCGTAATGCCCGGCTGACCTTCGTTTGCAAACAGGTCCGACTGCAGGTGGCGAACCGTGACAATCCATTCACACGACATTACCAACAAAACGAGATCATTGATTGCCCCGTAGCCCATCATGATGGCAATTATTTTGCGGATGCAGGCACACTCAAAAAGCTGGAAGATAGCAATCAGGTTGCATTTCGCTATGCCGAAGGCACCAATCCGAATGGCTCCATCAATGACATCGCCGGGATATTCAATGAAGCGGGCAATGTGCTGGGTATGATGCCTCACCCCGAAAACCTGATCGAGCCCGCCCATGGCGGAAGTGACGGGCGGCGGCTGTTTGAGGGTGCGCTTGACTTACTGGAAACAGAAGCAGCGTGATGCATCTTCTTGTCGGCATAGTCCCGCTGATCCTGCTCACCGGCTGCAGCCAGACGGGCCAGTCTTCGGACGCCGGACCTCAGCAAATGATGGTGGGAGTCGCAAAACAAGTGCAGACCTGCTGGTTCGGAAAGAAAGACCCGGCACTCAAGGCATACACTATGGCGCCGGAAATCAATTCCTATACCGGCAAACCGCGAATCCTCATCGTGCCGCAGAAAAACCCCGGCGGTTTGCCCAAACTCGTGGCTCAGGCCGAAAGAGTAAACGGGCGCACCCAATTTTCATCCTTTGGACCGCTGCTGGCAACCAGTGATGGTCCACGACTAGACAAATCACTGCGTGCCTGGGCACGCGGTTCAAAAACGTGCTGACAACAGGCAAATGTTCATGACCGTAAACAATACGCACCCTATCACTGAAGATCTGATCGCCAGTCACGGCATCAATGAAGAAGAATATGCTCGTATTCTGGAATTGACAGGCCGTGAACCGACATTCACCGAGCTGGGCATATGGTCCGCCATGTGGAACGAACACTGTTCCTATAAATCCTCCAAAAAATGGCTGAAAACCCTCCCTACAGAAGGGCCGCGAGTGGTCTATGGACCCGGTGAGAATGCTGGTGTGGTGGATATCGGAGATGGAGATGTGGTGGTCTTCAAGATGGAGAGCCACAATCACCCCTCCTATATTGAACCCTATCAAGG
>JBPCWM010000290.1:0-6534 GCA_051009515.1 Rhizobiaceae bacterium
GAAGTCTGCTGTCACCAATAACGATGGCCGAACTGATGAACTGTTGCTTGATGCTGATGAAATGGTGGAGTGCGAATACGAACTGCGTTTTGATGTTGGCAATTATTTTTCCGGCCTTTCGGAAAATGCCAGTCAGCCGGGCTTTTTGAACGTTGTGCCAATCCGCTTCACGATTACCAATGCAGCGGAAGGGTATCACGTCCCCCTGTTGGGCAGCCCATGGTCGTTTTCCACATATCGCGGAAGTTAGAAAAATCGTCGCAGCAAGCGCATCAAATTGTTGCCGCCGCTCAATTCATCGCTTATAGAACAGTCGCGCTTGTGATTTGAGCGCGCCGAAGCGAAATATGGTTTCGCAATTTCGCGCCTGCTGGGGCGTGGCCAAGTGGTAAGGCAGCGCCTTTTGGTGGCGCCATTCGCAGGTTCGAATCCTGCCGCCCCAGCCAAAATTCTTCGAGCGTTGCGAGAATTTGACTTAGTTCAATGTTTTCAATTGCTTCACCAATCATCTCGTGATGCGGGTTCCCCTTGAGTCGTAACAGCAGTTCGTAGCAGTTTTCTATTCATAAACTCGAAAGGTGATCTGCCATCTTGTCGCCTATGGGCGGCGCCTGCATCGCCCTCGGCCATTGGGACGAATGCGGCATATGCCACTGCAACATTCTGAGTCGGTGGTGCAAAGCGAGCGCAACGGCAGGCAAGATGCGCTTTGTGCGGCTGCGGGAATGGGCAGACCGACTATCAGCGGTACCCCTGTAATTGCTGCTCGTTTCAGGAATTCGCGCCGATCACTTTGCAGTGGGATTAATTGTGATGGTATGCTTTCGGCTTCAATCAACCCCGTAGACTTGAGCTGAACAATCACCTCCAAAATCATGGATTTTACGTTTTTGTCTGGTTCGTACACGGTGTTTGCACCTGCGTATATTTGGATGATTTGCTCAATCGTATTGGTGCCGTCGCATAATTGCCAAATGTCATATGCCCTGACTTCCAAACAAGCGGCGAAGTTGGTTTCCAGATTGTAGAGTAATATTTCATCTTCAACTGGGTGAACCAAATATTCACCAGCAATTAAGTTTGGGCGGATTTCATCTAATGACAAGTCGCGCACAGTAAAAGGCTCCCGAGGTCAATATGTTCTGCTGCTACCCACTGACAACTCAATCACAATAAGCGTGTCGGCACCAAACCAATTTGCGTTGTTTTCCCCATAGGACTTTCAGCCAGACTATAGCCGCGAACATAAGAGACTGAAAAGAAACAGACCGATCGCCATTCGCCGCGTTTAACCTAGATGGCTTGCCAGTGCCAGGTGTAAAGCAGCATTCGCGCGCTACCAGGACTGGCACTTGAATAATGATCAAAGTGTGGGAGTCGATCAGCCGGATTGCGCCCCAAACAGAACCGTGACTGAACACGCGGCGATGATTGGAGTTAGAGTTCAATTCGGTGCTGGAACGCTGTTCGAGTAGGATAGGGCTGGAGCAGGAACTTTCGATCTGTTCGAACACAACCTCTTCAGCAGTGTTCCTGTTGATCTTTAGTCGCATTGCTCACACTCAAGCAGCGAATGAAATTTGCCCCGGCGGATTTCTGCAATTTGCCGGGCCATTGACGTCTTGGGGCTATTGGTAGTGGTATGTCAGGTTCGGGGGCGGACAGCTCACACCAGGCATATGTTCCACATTACGAGAGCCGCAACTTTTCAGTTCTGAACGCACGCAGCCGGGACGATTGCAAGTCGGTCCGCTCTATGCGTGTCAGCATCAATTGACGGGCAACCGTTCCATTCGCATTCCCGGTATCGAGGGCGTTTACGCCAGCTTGCCCATCGCCACCGCGGTATCAAGCATTCTGCAAGAAAAACCCCATTCGTTGTCATACCAGGACATGATGCGGACAAAATTTCCATCCGTGACCTGCGTTTCCAGCGCCGCAATGCTGGATGAATACTGCTCATGATTATAGTCCATGGAAACCAACGGCTCGTCACTATATCCCAAAACGCCTTTGAGCTCATTTTCAGAGGCCGATTTCAGCGTGGCATTGACCTCTTCAGCGCTGGTATCGCGTCCAGCCATGAATTTCAGGTCGACACAGGATACGTTTGGCGTTGGCACTCGCAAGGCTGAGCCGTTGAGTTTGCCCAACAGATCAGGCAGCACAAGCCCTACTGCTTTTGCAGCGCCGGTTGAGGTCGGGATCATTGATACAGCGGCAGCGCGGGCGCGGTGCAGATCCTTGTGGGCTGTATCAAGCGTCGGCTGGTCACCCGTGTAGGAATGAATGGTCGTCATATACCCCTTTTCAATGCCGAGCGTATCGTTCATCACTTTGGCTACCGGGGCCAGGCAATTCGTGGTGCAGGAAGCATTTGATACGACAATATCGTCGGCGGTGAGGTCGTCGTGGTTGACACCATAGACCACGGTGCGGTCTGCACCGGCACCGGGGGCAGAAATCAGAACCCGTTTGGAGCCGTTTTCCAGATGCAGAGCAGCTTTTTCACGGGCAGTGAAAATCCCGGTGCATTCCAGCGCAATATCCACATCCGACCAAGGCAGTTCTGCAGGGTCACGCAGCGCAGTCACCCGAATGGGGCCCCGGCCAACGTCAATATGATCATCACCGATTGTGACCGGGGCGGGAAACCGTCCATGCACCGAATCATATTTCAACAGGTGAGCATTTGTAGCCACCGGGGCCAGATCGTTTATGGCAACCACTTCGATATCGCTGCGACCGCTCTCGATCAGGGCGCGCAACGTGTTCCGACCAATGCGTCCAAATCCGTTAATGGCAACTTTTATGGTCATTTTTTTCTCCGAGACATGTACAGGCAAATCGAAATTTAAATCGTTTTAATTCACTTTGCCCGCCGTGGTCAATGCACAGAAGTATCTCTCTGTTCAACATTTGTTTGAACAGGCCTTGGCGTGGTGGCTGCCAAGGCCTAATTTGAAGAAAAGGCAAACTCTTGGAAAATTGAAATGACTGCATGTATCACCGGTTGGGCACATTCCAAATTTGGCAAACTGGAGGGGGAAACGGTTGAAAGCCTCATTGTGTCCGTTGTGGAACAGGCTTTGGCCGATTCCGGACTGGACGCATCGGAAATTGACGAGGTCTATCTGGGCCATTTCAACGCGGGGTTTTCTGCACAGGACTTTACGGCAAGCCTTGTTTTCCAAGCCTCCGACGCTTTCCGCTTCAAACCGGCGACACGTGTGGAAAATGCCTGCGCGACGGGGTCTGCGGCCGTGCATCAAGGCATAAAATCCATTGAAGCCCGCAGAGCAACTCATGTGCTGGTGGTTGGTGCAGAACAAATGACCACCACGCCGGGTCGTGAGATCGGTGCCAATTTGCTCAAAGCTTCCTATTTGCCCGAAGATGGTGAAACGCCCGCCGGTTTTGCCGGAGTGTTTGGCAAAATTGCCCAGGCTTACTTTCAGCGCCATGGAGACCAATCTGATGCCCTGGCCGCAATTGCAGCAAAAAATCACGAAAACGGAGCAGGCAACCCGTTTGCGCAGATGCAAAAGGATCTCGGCTATGATTTTTGCAGGCAGGAAAGCGAGAAAAACCCGTTTGTGGCCGGCCCGCTGAAACGCACGGACTGTTCACTGGTCTCTGACGGGGCTGCTGCACTTGTTCTCAGCGATACGGCAGCGGCATTGGGCATGAAAAAGGCTGTAGCATTTCGCGCGACTGCCCATGCGCAGGACTTTCTGCCCATGTCCAAGCGCGACATTCTTCAGTTTGAAGGCTGCGCCACGGCCTGGGGCAGGGCATTGGGCGACGCTGGATTGACGGTGGACGATTTATCCTTTGTGGAAACTCATGACTGTTTCACAATCGCAGAACTGATTGAATATGAAGCCATGGGGTTGGCTGAACCGGGAAGGGGTGCGCGGGTGATCATGGACGGGGAAACCCGTAAAGACGGAAAATTGCCGGTCAATCCTTCAGGTGGATTGAAATCCAAGGGGCATCCAATTGGTGCAACCGGTGTTTCCATGCATGTTTTGTCTGCAATGCAACTGACCAACGAAGCGCCGCAGGGCATTCAGTTGGATAGCCCGGAACTGGCAGGTGTTTTCAATATGGGTGGTGCGGCAGTTGCCAATTATGTATCGGTCCTTGAACGCATAAAGTAGTGGTCAAAGGCTGAACGCCCCAAAGGCGGGTACCTTGATTTCCAGCTTCGCCGGATTAATGCCGGCAACCAGCCCCAGGAAGTTGATTTCAATGCCATCATTCAAGCCAACCACAAGACCGGCGTAACCACCTGCTGAAACGCGCAGGGATCCGTTTGGATCGAGTTGAAACCAATCGCCATTGTCGGGATAATCCCGGCCGACGCCAGTACTCGGCGTGGAGGCGTCAAAACCCGGCACGGAGCGGATAATGCTGGCGACAAATGTATTTGAGTTGGGACCGGGCCACAGTGTGTAATCACCGTGGTTCTGCCATGGATAGTTGGCTATCGCGGTTACAATCCGGGGTATCATGGCCTTCGCCCGGTTTCCGCTGGCCTCATATTCTATGACGGGAATATTGGAATACCACCGCGCATCTGCATCATATCCGTTTTGCCGCACGGGCCGTCCCCAACCGACCACATCATAGCGATCATATCGCGTAGCGTTTTCTCGCTTCAGCACCAACCATGAATGGGTGGCAAATGCCCCTTTCAAGCCACCCGTTCGGGCCGAGAGCACATAGACTTTTGCAGGTTTGTCTTCGCCAGCAGGTGGAAGAATTCCAGCGCTTGACCAGTCGGCCTGATGCCAGCTTCCGGGGCGATCCTTGACTGCCCAAACTCCGAAATGCAACAGCGCAGGCGCAAGGAAGATTGCAAATACCAGCAGGGCAAATTTTGAAAACAGTTTGAGCATGAAATGTCGATTGTCTGGCTCAGGCCTCGGGCGAGGCAATTATGCAGTCTGTGAAGTTAAAAATACAGGCGAGTCCGCTAAAATCTCGCAAAATTGATATGGGCGATACCACGGCGACTGCAACAGCTAACCAACGAAGTTGCGCTCTACAGTCAGGTGCGGGTAGGGGTGGGATTTTCCAAGCGCAAGGTCACCCGTCACCGGCTTTGCCCATTCGTGGCCGATAATTGCACCGGTGCGCACCTTGTTGAAAATATTGCCCGTTATGGATGTCAATCCGGCTCCCTTAACTACAGAGACGGCTATGCCTTTGCCAGCATCGCGCACGATATTGTTGGCGGCCACTACATTGCGCAGATAGGGCCCCCAGCCCAGACCAATCCCGTGTTTCGGGGCGCCTTCAATGACATTGCCGGTTATGCTGGTATCCGCTTCAGCATGAATGCCAACTCCAAATCCTGAAAACTCTTCCGGGTAGGGACCTTCCAGAACCAGATTTCGTATCAGGTTATTGGCGCAAACGCACAGCCGCCCTCCTTCATTGAAATTGGCGATAGATATGCCCATGGTCGCCCCATCAACGATATTGTTGGCGATCATCGAACCCTGAAATGCGAATTCCGAATAAAGCGCAGTCTCGCCCGACCGCAGGCAGCTATTGCCGAGAATCTGGGAATTGCTGGCGCTGTTGGCGCGGACGGCGGAAAAGGCGCAATCAGAAATATGGTTATTGCTGACGCTTACTCCATTTGCACGGAACAGATTGATACCATTGCCCTGTTGCCCTGTGCCACCCAGGCGCGCCGAGATGCGCTCGATCCTGTTGCCAGAACCGATTGAATTGTCTTCGCCGATCTGCCAGCGGTGAACCAGAATTCCACCATTGGAACAATCGGCCACGTGGTTATTTTGAATAGACAATCCAGTGGCATTGACACTGTAAATGCCTGCAACACCATCGGCGCCCGATATTTGTGTGCGCTCAATGCGTCCGCCACATGTATCAAGAAAGATGGCTGATCCGCGACTGCCAACCAACTGACAATTCTCTACCACAACCCGCGGGCATGCACGGGCATTCAATAGTCCCGTAAATTCATCGCCAAATGGGCGGTTGGCGCCGTCCAGAGTAATGCCTTGCAGATCGATCAAGTCACATCCAGTGCCAGACAAAAACGTGCCATTTCCTGAATAGATCAGGCGGGAGGTGCCAGAAATACCAATAATGCGGGTCCGGGCGGGCAAATCTATGTTGGCGACAGAGTAAGTGCCGGGTGGTAAAAATACAGGTTTGTCTTCAGCAGCGGCACGGTCCAGCACTTTTTGAAGAATCTGGCTTTGATCGTCATAGGCATTCGGACGCACCCCAAATTGGGTCACATCAAGGGACCCTCTCAAATTTGCTTGCTGCAGGGCCGGTTGAGCAGCCATTGCTGTTGGGACAGATAGAACCCCGCTTGCAGGAACAACAAGGCCACTTGAAGCAAGCCCTTTAAGGAAACGACGCCGGTTCATGTGCCAATCCGGTACAAATTCAGCCAATGTTCAAATTGATGCAGGCTTTATGCCAAATTGCAGGTGTACTTCAGGAGTTAACGAATTGCACCGAATCTGTGTCCCCCCTATAAGC
>JBPCWM010000291.1:0-5654 GCA_051009515.1 Rhizobiaceae bacterium
GGATAAACCGGGTCGTGGCGGTCTTCATGAATGGGGCAGTCGAAGTTCTCGGTGGTAGAGATAAACCGCTGCACCCCCTGCTCTCCAAAATGGCCGTGATATCCGCGCATGACCACGTCCAGATAGGAACGCAAAATTCTGGCATCACGCCCCGCCGGTGGTTCCTGTGCAGCATAGAGAAACAGCCCATCATCCCCTGACAGCGGGTTGTCATCCAAAAATTCAACGGTTGCATGATCCAGCACATGGCGATTGTAGAGGGCCTCGCGCTGATCAAGTGCCGCGAGGCTGGCGTGATGATCGACGATTACAATGCCTTCAATTTGCGTATGCGGACATGGTTCAACAGACAAAAAGGCAAGGCCCTCAATTGGCGCAAAACTTCCGGGAATCTGCGGGCGTTTCAGCCAGATCCTTTTCCAGCCGCTCAGCCGCGCGCGATGGGCCGAGATATAAGGGGTCTGCAAGGTCTCAAGATTGACCAGCGATCCGAAACCGAAATAGGCAATCGTAGACGACATGGGCGATTTGATGGTTAGAAAGGAACAGCCTACTCGCCGCGATCGCCGCCACCGGGGGTGAGTAATCCCAGCTCTTCCACATCATCAAGGGTGAACGGGTCTTCATCTTCCTGCAACTGATCATCGTCAGTCGGCACGGGAACGGCAAAGTTGGCAGGCACCTGGCTTTGGAGCAGACCTGATCCCTTCAACTCGTCCAGACCGGGCAAATCGCGAATTTGTTCCAGTCCGAAATGGTCAAGAAATTCCGGTGTTGTCCCGTAGGTAACCGGGCGCCCCGGTGTCTTGCGGCGACCCCGCATGCGCACCCAGCCAGTTTCCATGAGAACGTCCAGCGTACCCTTCGATGTCACCACACCACGGATTTCTTCAATCTCAGCGCGGGTTACTGGCTGGTGATAGCCAATAATGGCCAGCACCTCGAGGGCCGCTTTGGAAAGACGACGCATCTCGACCGCCTCTTTTTGCAGTAGGAACGACAGGTCTTCAGCAGTTCGGAATGCCCAGGCATCCCCAACCCGGACAAGATTTACCCCGCGGTTCGCATAGGCTTGCTGTACTTCGCCCAGCAACATCTTGATATCGACACCTTCGGGTAGCCGTGCCGCAATTGAGCGTTCGGCCACAGGTTCGCTTGAAGCAAAGATCATGGCTTCGACAATGCGAACCATGCGCAGGGTTTCAACCGCACCGCCAGCGTCCGGCCCGTCCATCAGCTGGGGAAAGGGGAGCACATTGGCTTCAAGAGCATTTGACATATAAATTTATCCTTGCGGCGTCTGGGGGCGATGAGGGTTTGGGTTGCGCATGTAGAGAGGGGCGAATGTGGCCGACTGGCGAATTTCCAACGTGCCTTCGCGCACCAGTTCAAGACTGGCGGCAAATGAACTGGCGATCACCCCGGCACGCTCATTCGGCGACACCATGTAGTCGTGCAAAAAGGCATCCAGCGGTGTCCAGTCGGACAGGTTTCCAATCAGTCTGGTCAATATCTCACGGGCTTCGCTGAGCGACCAGACCTGTCGTTGGGCAATTGTGACACTACTCACCGACTGGCGCTGACGTTGGGAGGCATACGCGGTAAGCAGATCAAACAAGGTGGCGGAATACTGCTTCTGGCGGTCAACGACGACTGGTTCAGGATCACCACGCGCAAAAATATCGCGCCCGAGCCGGTTGCGATTCATCAAATTAGCCGCCGCTTCGCGCATGGCTTCGAGCCTTTGCAGGCGAAAGGCCAGTTGCTGGGCCAGTTCCTCACCCGATGGTTCGGCATCCCCTTCCGGTGCAGGTATCAGCAGTCGCGATTTCAGATAGGCCAGCCATGCCGCCATAACCAGATAATCGGCGGCAAGTTCCAACCGCAGTGTGCGGGCCTTCTCCACGAATTCCAGATATTGCATCGCCAGATCCAGAATGGATATTTTGGTCAGATCAACTTTCTGGGTACGCGCCATTGCCAGCAACAGATCAAGTGGCCCTTCAAAACCGTCGACATCGACAGTAAAGTCAGGATCATTGATCGCCCGGTCGACTGGGACAGGGCTTTCCCAAAGATCCCCGGTAGTGGGCGGCTTGGAATTTTGACCGGCGGTGCTCACGAACGCAGTGGTTCCAATTGTTTTCTCTGCACATCAATCTACACGCTCAATCAGCGCTGTGCCAAAGCCTGAATGTCGAATTTGGTTCAAATCCCCAGAAACCACGCGTCAAAGCCGACCAGATGGCGCTTCAAGACAAGAAAAATAGGGAAAATAAATCTAAAAATCAATACTTTAATCGGAAACTGACCTTGGTTTATATCAACCATGAACAGCTATTCGATATGCAACAGTTTCATCGCCACTATTTTCCGGCCCAAAAACAATTGTGGCGCGGATTTGACAATCCACGCCACACTGATTCTCTTCGAATTGATCTATCGGGTTACAAAACAATCGCCGCCCTGCGCCTTGAGCTGGCTGCAAATGTCATTTGCAGCAGCGCGGCTTTGGGCCGGTATGCGGACCCTGTAGTAGGTGCCCTTGCCTTTAATAACAGCCTTTTGGATGTCCACACCCTTGCCTTGCAAGATGCTTGCATAGCGACGCGAGAGTGTTGAATAGGTCTGCTTTGCTGCTGCCGAAGAGCGCTGGGAACTGATCTGCACAGCATATGGTGAAGACACGCTGGGCAGAGTTTCTTCTTTTGGCGCTTGAGGCTTTGGAGCAGGAGTTTCAGCCGCCTTGGTTTCAACCGGCTTTGGAGCAGCCGCTTTTGGCGCAGGTGGTGCGGGCTGAACAGCAGCGACTTCTTTGGGAGCTTCCACATTCGGTGTACTAGCCGTTGGTGCTGGAAGCCCCGGGCTGGAAGCTGGCGCCTGCGAAGCACTCGATTGAGGGTTGATTGTAATCACTTTCTTAGCCGGAGCAGTGGTCTCTTCCACTTTCTTGACAGCCGCGGTCTGCAACTGGCTGTTTGCGTCCTGGCCGGACTGTGTGGTGATCTCGCCTCCCTGATTCGATACGGCCTCCTGCAAGTCGAGACTTGGCGTGGGGACATTAAAGGTTTGTATGTCCGAGGAAGACGGTTGTTGGGGATTTGAACTTACAATCGTACCGTCGGGCCTGACTACAACAGTGCGGACCGATCTTGGCTTGACCAGTCCCGGACTGACTGTCCGGGTTTTTGTTGTGTCCACTCTTGCGTCTGTCTTGGTGGCATCTGGTGTCACAGATACGTTAATCGGTTCTTCGCGTGAATCCTTGAGTCGGTCCTGCGTTGCCACGGCCCCGCCATTGGCATCCTTGTTCTGGTAAACGGCCTGATCCTGATTGGGAACGATTTTGCCGCCAGCATCTTTGGGCTTCACTTTAACCGGATCGGTTGAGGCCATAAGGGTTGGAGTTTCTGAATCCCCTCCCCCCAGCAGGTTCCAACCAAGTGCGGCCGTGCCTCCCAACAGCGCAACTGCAACAATAGCAAAGGCAACCTTGCGTCCCGAGCTGCGCTTCTGTTCTTCATAGAAATCGGGCGGTTCACTGAAACTATCATGATGATCGAAATTATCATCTGCAATTTCGAGCGAACCCGAAATCTCAAAATCCTGCACGTCCACCACCGGGTCTGATGATGCAATGGTGGGTTCATCAACGGGCTGAGCGCTCGAAGACGTAGGCGCTGCCGCCGCTGCCAACGCTGCTGCTCCACCCAAGACATGGTCTATATGCGAACCCGACTCCTGTTCAGGTGACTGAATCTCCTCTGGAGTTATATTAGTATGGTCGGCAGAAAGCTCAGCTGGATATTCCTGCGCCGCGGCCATCTCTATCGATGCGGGGTCAAAATCCGTCATCCTGGAAGGGCTGTAAGACGGAGCAGCGATAGGCTCAGGTTCGGCAACTATGTCCTTTGGCAGGTTCAAGGTTTGCGCAATATCAACGCCCTGCCACGGATCGACGGCCTCAGGAGGCGGTGGTGGGCCGTCGACTGCGCCAACGGTAGTGTGAGGTGCAGAATCAGCCACCTCTCCCATGAGGCGGGACAACTCGGCATCAATGTCAGGTCCATCATTTGTAACAACCGGCTCAGGTTGTGTCAGTGCAGCATCTGCCTCGACTTCTGCAGTGAGGGCCTTATCCAACTCGTCGGCTATCATTTCAGAAAAGTCGGATGGCAATTCGTCAACAGGTGCGGTTTCAGGCACAGGTTCGCTAACCACAACTGGGTCAGGGGACGGACCGTCGACTGATAAATTAAGAGCCGCCTGCAACTTATCAATCTCAGCCTGGAGACTTGAGGGAGCTGGCTGAGTTTCTGGCGGAGCGACGGGTGTAGTAACCGGTGCGCGAGCAGGCTTTTGGGGGGTAACGTCAGCTGATGGCCCGGCCGCTTGCAATGGTTCAACAGGTGCGGGATCAACAGGTGCTGGTGCGACAGGTGCGGGTTGCTGTGTGAGCTCGATGTCTGCAATGGCAACCGGGTCAGCGATCGGGCTGACTTCTGGTTCGGACTTTGCGGTTGCAATCGCCTCATCCGTTTCAAAAGCTCGGGCAAGTTCATCCTCAAGATCGAATTCCAATGTGGGAGCCTGATCCACCAACTGGATTTGATCATCCTTGTTGGATGGCTTCAGCGTTGATTGCGATCCAACAAGAGAAGCCAATTGATCAAAATCATCTTCCACCGTACCTGCGGCAAAGCAAAACCCGAGGGCTTGCTCCTCCCCGTCAAGTTCCGCTCTTTGGCCCATCAGGAAGTCGTTTTTAAACTCAAACACTAGCACACCTATAACTCTGTTGAGAAACGGTCACATAGCGCGCCCGTTTCTATCGGCTGACGGCATTATGCTCGTCCAGCTTACATGGACAGATCGTCTGTGCAAAATGAATGCGGCAGAATTACCAACGGGAAGTCGGCAAATCCTATCGCATCTCCTGCGGCGCATCCGCTCCCACAATTCCAAGCCCGGAAGCCAAAATCGAGGACACGGCGTGCACAAGAGCAAGCCTGGCCAGGGTCAATGGTGCATTTTCTTGGTGAATAAACCGTAAATCCGGTAGATCTCGTCCACGATTCCACTGGCTGTGCAACAAACTCGCCAATTCATAAAGGTAGAATGCCACACGATGGGGCTCATGCGCCAGAGCAGCAGAATCCACAATTCGAGGATATTCCGCCATTTTGCGTATCAGCGCCGATTCCCCCTCATCTACCAACAAACTGGTGTCGGAACCTTCAAGAGCAGCGGTTGAAATATCGAGATCCGGCATGTCTCGGGCGGCCTGTCTCATGACACTGCAGACGCGCGCGTGGGCATATTGCACATAAAAAACCGGGTTGTCCTTCGACTGCTCAGTTACCTTGGCAAAATCGAAATCCAGGGGAGCATCGTTTTTGCGATAGAGCATCATGAACCGGACCGCATCGCGACCAACCTCATCGACAACATCTCGCAGCGTGATGAATTCGCCGGAACGTTTGGACATTTTGATTGGCTGCCCATCCCTGAACAGCTTGACCAATTGACACAGACTGATCGACACTTTGGCAGAACCGCCGGATATTGCACGTCCGAGCGCTTCCATGCGTTTGACATAGCCACTGTGATCCGCGCCCAAAATGAAGACCATTTCCTTGAAGCCGCGGTCGAAC
>JBPCWM010000292.1:0-21459 GCA_051009515.1 Rhizobiaceae bacterium
GGTCTGCAGATGGTAAGGTCGCCCCGGCTGGTCTTGGCATCATCGACTGGAGCGCCGTTTTACACGGTCTGAAGGAAACCGGTTTCAATGGCCCGCTGATCGCCCATGGAATGTCTGGAAGGGAAGCCCCTCGGGTCGCCAGTTTCCTCAAACAAATGACCAGGAAGTATTGAGGTGATGCTACGATCGGTATTCTCTATTGATGGACTTGATCTTTCCGTTGCATCCTCCGGTCAGGGCAAACCATTTATATTTCAACACGGTTTGTGCGGAGCAGCAGAACAGGTCACCGAGGTATTTCCAGTTAATGGCGACTGGAAGTGCATCACTCTTGAATCGAGGGGGCACGGACTTTCGCCATGCGGTGATGTGGAAAGTCTGTCTATTCAACGATTTGTGCAGGACATTGCCGAATTCATACGCAGTCTGGAGTGCGGCCCTGTGCCGGTTGGAGGCATTTCCATGGGGGCCGCCATCGCCATGCAACTGGCGATCAGGCACCCCGACCTGGTGAGGGGGCTGGTGATTGCTCGCCCTGCATGGATCGACAAACCTGCGCCGGAAAGTCTGTTCGCCATTCGTGAAGTCGCCAGATATCTAACAGATCATGCCACCAGAGAGGCGCGAGCCCGGTTTGAAGCCTCCCCGATTGTTGCCCGAATCAGACGCGAAGCGCCCGACAATCTTACCTCGTTGCTAAGCTTTTTTCATCGAGAACCGGTGAATGAGACACGCTCACTGCTGGCAGCCATTGCGAACGATGGTCCGGGTGTGAGCAAGTCTGAAATTACCGGAATTGATGTGCCAACTTTGGTGATTGGCACACAAAGTGATGTGATTCATCCCATGGCCATGGCCGACCGGATTGCCGAGCTCATTCCATCTGCCCGTCTTGTGGAAATCACTGCCAAATCCGACAGCCGTGATCGCTACTGTATGGAATTCCAAAATGCGCTGAACCAATACATGAAGGAGTTGGGCTAATGAGCGAAAAAGGAGTTGGATTGAGCGAATTGCCGCGAAACCGTCTGCTGGCGGAATTTTCGATCTGGTCTGCCAATCTCGTTCGGATTGCCGATGACGTGGCGCGGGTCGATCCCTATGTTGACATCTACCACGCTGATGTTGCCGATGGGCATTTCTCACCCGCATTGTTATTATTTCCCGACCTGATGGCACAAATCCGGTCGATTACATCAAAGCCGATCCATATTCACCTCATGGTCAGCGACAAGGTCTTGCTGGACCAGATTGATCAATTTGCAGAATCCGGCGCCGATATCATCTCCATTCATGCTGAAAATAGCAATCTGGACGAAGCGCTGGACCGCATCCACGGTCATGGTCTTGCAGCTGGTGTCGTCCTGCAATTGCACTCACCTATTGAAGGTTCAGAAGCGTTCATCCAACGCGTTGAAATGCTCACTTTGTTAGGGACCAGAATTGGCATCAAGGGAGTCGGGCTTGATGCTGCTGCAGAAACACGGCTTGAAACAGCACGTAAATTGATAGATCGGCAGGATGATGACAGGCGCATCCTGCTCGCTGCAGACGGCGGCATCCGGGAGCATACCGTTCCCGGACTGCGCAAGTCCGGTGCTGATACGATCGTCATGGGATCACTGGCGTTCGGCGCGGACGATCTGACCGCTCGGATGAACTGGGTGCATGGACTGCCGGGCAATCATTGAGATGGGTGATGAATCAACTCTGGCAATTGCGGTAGACCTGGGAGGCACGCAGGTGCGGGCGGCGCTGGTTGAAGCAGGCAGAATTGTAAGCCGAACTGCACTGCCCACGGATGTTGCGGGTGGACCGACTGCCATTCTGCACCAAATTGAAACCATGGTCGATCATGTAAGCGACGGGAATGACCGCAGCAGGATTGCCGGTCTGGGCCTCTCGTCAGCCGGACCAATTGATACAACTTCAGGCACCGTACTGGGCATACCAACGTTGCCGGGTTGGGAGAACTTTCCGGTCAGCGTCCAGCTATCGCAAAAAATCGGACTGCCTGTTTGGGTTGAAAATGACGCCATCGCCGCAACCTTTGGCGAGTGGCGGCATGGTGCCGGCCGCGATCTGCAGAACTTGGTCTATCTCACGGTCAGCACCGGCATTGGTGGTGGCGCGGTGGTCGACGGAAACCTGCTGCACGGACGCAAAGGTATGGCCTGCCATATCGGCCACATCAGACTTGCCCGGGATGGTCCGATCTGCAGTTGTGGGGCGACAGGTTGTTTTGAGGCTTTCGCCTCTGGTTCCGCACTGGCAAAACGAGCGCGCGAAACCGCGCAAAAGGCAGATGCACAGTATTTGAAGCGCGCGGTGCAAGACGGGGAGATTAACGCCAAAGATGTTTTTGAAGGCGCGCGATCAGGCGACCACCAGTGCCTCGATCTCGTAGAGAAACACGCCAACTGCCTCGGTCTGGGCATAACATCTCTTCTTCATGTGTTCAGTCCGCAGCTTGTGATCATGGGTGGAGGTCTTGCCGCCGGTTTTGATCTTCTTGAACCGGGCATGCATCGGATCATTCAGCGTGAAGCTATGGATCCGTTCAAAACAGTACGGATTGTGCGTTCCCGATTGGACGACAATTCCGGCCTGTTGGGGGCGGCCGCATTGGTGCTGGACAGGGCCCGGTCCGGAGATAGCGAGACTGGTCTTTATTGAAATCGACAATCTGACGTGTATCCTGAAATTGGAAGAGGGCAGATTGCGTAGTGGTGCCAGACAGGTTTGATGGCAAGCGCTTCGATACGGCGAAGGGGGAAATTATGGATGATTCAAAATTTGGCCGCGAAGATGCACGAGGATATTGGGCACCCAATGAGCGCATAAGCTATGGTCCGGCCTTTGCTTGGCCGCCACAACCGCGCGCTTTTTTCAAGTGGTTTTTCGGATTTCCCGGATATTTGCTGCCCTGGAATATCCCCTACGCCCTGGCGGCCATAGGCATCTGGTATTTCCTCACCCCGTCGCTGGAACAGTTCACCCAATTTTCATTTTACTGGTTTGGTGTGATTTTGGCACGCAATCTGGTGCTGGCAATCTGCGTCTACGGGGCCTGGCACTTGTGGCTTTATGTCTGGCGCAAACAGAATACAACATTTAAGTATAATCGAGAGTGGCCGAGTGATGGCTCCTCCACCTTCACTTTCAACAATCAGACCTATGACAACATGTTCTGGACCCTGGCCAGTGGTGTACCAATCTGGACAGCATATGAAGTCTTGCTGCTGTGGGCCTATGCCAATGGCTATGCACCAATGATCAGTCCGGTGGAAAACCCTGTAACATTCGTTTTGCTGTTTTTCCTTGTACCTTTCGTGCACGAAGTTGGTTTTTATTTTGCCCATCGATCATTGCACTGGCCACCACTCTATCGAATTGCCCACAAATTGCACCACAGGAACATCAATCCCGGCCCATGGTCCGGCCTTTCCATGCATCCGATTGAACACGTGATTTATTTTTCCTCAATCCTGATATTTTTCATTGTTCCTGCCCATCCCATCCACATGATCAATCTTGCTTCCCGGCTTGGAGTTGCTCCGGCACAGGGGCATACCGGCTTTGATCGGGTGGTTGTAGGAGATGAAACGGCAATGAACACATCCTATTACGCTCATTACTTGCATCACCGTTATTTCGAAGTGAACTATGCAGACGGCATGGTGCCGCTGGACAAATGGTTTGGATCGTTCCACGACGGGTCTCCGGAAGCTGATGCAGCCATGAAAGCCCGCAGGCTTAGGCGCGGAGTTTGAGGCTGCACTGTCCGCAACGAGGCAGGTTTCACATTGTAAAGGACCACAAGCATGGAAAAACGGCGCGTTGGACGCACGGAACTGATGATAGACACGCTGGGGCTGGGTTGTGCGCCCCTTGGCGGGAACTTTGCCGAACTTGATTACGGACAAGCTGCTGAATTAATCGACTGCGCGAAAGCAGCCGGCATCGGATATTTCGACACCGCTCCCTGGTATGGATTTGGCCGCTCAGAGCGAGTGACCGGTGATTTGTTACGTCACACGGAATACAAACTCTCTGACAAGGTCGGACGATTGTTGAAACCCGGCCCCGTGGACAACCCGGTCGATTTCGGCATGTATGATCCCCTGCCCTTCCACGTGGTTTATGATTACAGCTATGACGGCATTATGCGGGCCTATGATGACAATCTGCAAAGGCTTGGACTGGATCGGATCGACATTCTTCTGGCCCACGATATTGGAACCTTCCAGCATGGAGAGGAGAACGCGCGCCATTTTGCCGACCTAGCAGGAGGTGGCTATCGCGCTATGGATGAGTTGCGCTCCTCTGGTCAGGTGCAAGCCATCGGCCTTGGTGTCAACGAGAACCAAGTCTGTATGGATGCGCTTGGCATCGGCAACTGGGACGTGTTCCTGCTGGCCGGACGCTATACTTTGTTGGAACAAACACCACTTGAGTCCCTTTTCCCGGCGTGTCGACAATCAGGGACGACAATCATTTGTGGTGGCCCCTTCAATTCCGGCGTACTTGTTGGCCGCGAAATGTGGAATTATGCCAAGGCGCCTGTCGAGGTTGTCGACAAGGTGCGCCAGCTTGGCGCAGTGGCCGATGAGTTTTCGGTACCGCTGCCAGCCGCTGCCCTGCAATTCCCGCTCGCCAATGACATCATCACTTCGGTGATACCCGGACCACGCGATGCCAGTGAATTGAAACAAATACTCGATTGGTCAAATACAGTCATTCCAGCGGATTTTTGGCTGGCATTGCAGTCGAAAAATCTCGTGGAATCCGCAGCACCACTACCCTCGGGTAGCTAACATCGACACACGATCAGGAGCCGCATTTGAATTTCATCGATACACATCAACATCTGATTTTGCGCGATCACTTCGGATATGAATGGACATTGGAAGATCCTATCCTGGCCACAGGTGACTTCACCCCGCAAGACTATGCCGGACTGACAACCAATTTTGGCGTGTTGGGGGCCATATTCATGGAAACCGGTGTGGACGATGTCGACTACAAGGCCGAGGCCCGCTATGTTGCGCATCTGGTGAAAAGCAAGACAATGCTTGGACAAATTGCGTCCTGCCGCCCGGAGGACAGCGACGATTTCGATCAATGGCTTGATGAGTGTGGGCAGCTGAATGTGGTCGGCTTGCGCCGCATCCTGCATGTTATGCCAGATGAGTTGTCGCAAACGGACTCATTTCGCTCCAATATCCAAAAGATCGGTCAGGCCGGTCTCCCGTTTGATATTTGCATGTTCGCACGGCAATTGCCGATCGCCGCACAACTGATCCGCCACTGTGATGATCAAGTATTTGTACTCGACCATTGCGGCGTTCCTGAAATCGCCGCTGGAGAATTTGATCTGTGGGCAAGGGGACTGGCTGAAGTTGCCGCGCTGCCCCAGGTGAATATCAAGCTTTCAGGCATCGCGGCCTATTGCGCTCCCGGCACGGCCAATGTTGAAACCCTTCGGCCTTGGGTTGATCGGGTACTGGAGTTGTTTGGCCCTGATCGTATGGTCTGGGGCAGCGACTGGCCTGTCGTCAACACAAGATCAACGCTCCCGGACTGGCTGGACATGACCCGCCAATTACTAAATGAGCTATCACCGGATGAACGATCGGCGATCGGGGAGCACAATGCGCGCCGCATTTACGGTGTGTAGTTCCGCTGCAAATCGAAGAAGTTTCTCAGACGCAAAAGCCCCACGCCAAAGCATGGGGCCGAGGGTCTGTGGTGCAAACACCTCTGCCGGATTAAACCGGTAACGTCCCTTACAGCAACCGGGAACTTCTCTCCAATAGTTAATTATATGCTGTTTTTTTAACCAATTTATAATTTTGCCTAATTATAGTGCATTTAAATTGACCTCACAGCAGCTAATCCACTCTGGATTTCGTTGCAGGGTGAGGCTTGTTAAGTTTTTTTGCTTGTTTATTCAGACAAATAGCAGGTGGTTCCCCATTGCGCTCCAATTCTGGCACGCAATTTGAAACCTATTTCGTGGTGCAAACACAATTGACGGAATATTTGACATGAAAAATCTAACCAGACGCGCAGTGTTGCTGGCTTCTGCCGCAACCGTTGGGGCTTCACTGACGATGGGGTCGGTGGCAATGGCCGCAGAAACCATCAAGGTTGGCGTGCTGCATTCCCTGTCGGGAACCATGGCGATTTCAGAAACCACTTTGAAAGATGCTATGTTGATGCTCATCGACGAGCAGAACAAAAAGGGTGGTTTGCTCGGCAAGAAGCTTGAGGCTGTGGTGGTCGACCCGGCTTCTGACTGGCCGCTCTTTGCTGAAAAGGCCCGCGAACTGATTTCAGCCAACGGTGTCGATGCTGTATTCGGCTGCTGGACTTCAGTTTCCCGCAAATCGGTGCTGCCGGTTTTCAAGGAGCTGAACAGCGTCCTTTTCTATCCTGTACAATATGAAGGCGAAGAGTCGGAGCGCAATGTATTCTACACAGGTGCGGCTCCAAACCAGCAGGCCATTCCTGCGGTAGACTATCTGCTGGAAGAAGAAAGCGTTGAGCGCTGGGTGCTGGCTGGCACAGACTACGTCTATCCCCGCACAACCAACAAAATCCTTGAAGCCTACTTGAAGTCCAAAGGCGTGGCCGACGAAGACATCATGATCAACTACACACCATTTGGTCATTCCGATTGGCAGACTATTGTCTCCGACATCAAAACCTTTGGTTCTGCTGGCAAGAAAACTGCTGTGGTCTCCACCATCAACGGCGATGCCAATGTGCCTTTCTACAAGGAACTTGGAAACCAGGGCGTGAAAGCTTCTGACATTCCAGTCGTTGCCTTCTCAGTTGGTGAAGAGGAACTTGCAGGCTTTGATACTGCACCATTGGTTGGCCATCTGGCGGCATGGAACTACTTCCAGTCTGTTGAAGCGGATGAAAACGAAGAATTCATCAAGAAATGGCAGGCCTTTACCAAGCCGGGTCGTGTAACCAATGACCCAATGGAAGCTCACTATATCGGCTTCAACATGTGGGTAAAAGCAGTCGAAAAGGCAGGTTCCACTGACCCAGACAAAGTGATTGATGCAATTGTTGGTGTTGAAGTGCCCAACCTCACTGGTGGCATGTCAAAAATGCTGCCCAATCACCACATCACAAAGCCTGTCCTGATCGGTGAAATTCAGGCAGACGGCCAGTTTGAAGTCGTGTCCCAGACAGACGGTCTGGTGCCCGGTGATGCCTGGTCTGACTATCTGCCCGAATCCAAGCCTTTGATCTCCGATTGGGTTGAAAAGAAATGCGGTAACTTCAATACCGAAACACAGACTTGTGTCGGCGCCGAAGGCTAGTCCGACCTGTCATTGAACGTTGTGATCCTCCTCCCAACGGCGTTCAGTAAAAGACCGCAGGGAAGTCCTCCTCCTCCCGGCCTTCCCTGCGGAATCCCTCAAAAAAAGAATGTGAGCAATGCGGGCGACATTCAAAATTACAAGATACTTGATGGTCCTGATTTGGTTTTTGATCGGAACATCAGTTGCGCATGGCAATGATCTTCAAGATACAATTGCTGAATTTTCCAGCGCCAAATCATTCAAGCAGGTTGAAGCCGTCATCGAAAAACTTGGAGTGCTCGGTGATCCCGCTGCGGCAATCGCATTGCGTGCTCTGTCAGATGGTGAGCTGAAATTTCGTAAGAGCGACGGTGCTGTATTCATCGTCACGGACGGATCGGACGGACCTCTGCTCAGGGATGCCATCAGTGGTAACCCGGTGGAGAGCGGTTCCGCCACAGCAAAAGATTTCAAGAAAGTACGGGTCAAGAATTCAATACGCCGCAAGATTGCTGCCGTGCTTTCGGGCATGACGCTGCAATCCAAATCAGTTGAACGCCGTCTCGCCGGAGCCTACACCATATTTGAGACTTCCGATGCCAGCGCACTTCCAGCGTTGGAGGACGCGCTGAAGAGTGAAGCAAATGAGGATGTGCGCGAGGCCTTTCTCGACGCCCGAGCCTCCGCCATTCTGGCGAGTGACAGAAGCGTGGAAGAAAAACAGCTGGCAATCGAGCGCATCTCGCAACGCGCCGACCGGTCTTCCCTGAGCTTGCTGTCAAAGTTTAAAGGCAAGTTCGACGATGGTCTGAATGCCCGTATAGATAAGGCCATTGCGGACATAGAAGCTTCCCAGGCGATTTGGACCAATGTCCAAAATATCTGGTACGGCATTTCGCTCGGATCAGTATTGCTTCTGGCCGCTATCGGCCTTGCCATCACATTCGGAGTGATGGGCGTCATCAACATGGCGCATGGTGAAATGGTCATGTTGGGCGCATATACAACTTTCACCGTGCAACAGGTAATCCTCGCCTATGCACCTGATCTCATGCCGTTTGCCCTGCTCTTTGCCCTGCCCATGGCATTTCTGGTCAGCGGCCTGATTGGCCTTATTATGGAACGGGGTCTGATCAGACGCCTCTATGGCCGCCCCCTTGAAACACTGCTCGCCACCTGGGGCGTTTCGCTCATCCTGCAGCAATTGGTCAGAACCATTTACGGTCCGACAAATCGCGAGGTCTCAAACCCGTCATGGATGTCAGGAGCCTTCGAAGTCGGGCAATTGTCAATCACCTGGAATCGCTTGTGGATTGTGATCTTCGCCCTGGCAGTTTTCGCAGTACTGTATTTTGTCATGAACCGAACTAAATTCGGACTGGACATGCGCGCCGTGACGCAAAACCGGCAGATGGCAGGAGCAATGGGCATTCGGACTTCGTGGGTTGATGCCATGACATTTGCCCTTGGATCGGGCATTGCCGGAATTGCCGGTGTTGCGCTGAGCCAGATCGGCAATGTGTCCCCCAATCTGGGGCAGAGTTACATTATTGATTCGTTTCTTGTCGTTGTCTTTGGTGGCGTTGGCAATTTGTGGGGCACGCTGGTCGGGGCCATGTCGCTTGGCATAATCAACAAGTTCCTTGAACCCTATGCAGGTGCTGTGCTTGGCAAGGTGATCATTCTCGTGATCATTATATTGTTCATTCAAAAACGCCCCAGAGGTCTGTTTGCACTCAAGGGGCGGGCGGTGGACACATGATGGCTTCTTCCGCTTCTACACAAACCGGGCTGCATCCAGGAGCCCTGCTGTTCATCGCACTGGTTGCTGCTTGCGCAATAGTTGTGCCTTTCTTGAATATTGCTTTGCCACAAGACCATCTGCTGCACGTTCCCGACCATCTGGTGGTACTCAGCGGCAAATTCCTCTGTTATGCAATACTCGCCGTATCCCTCAATCTTGTTTGGGGCTATTGCGGCATCCTGTCATTGGGCCATGGCGCCTTCTTTGCCCTTGGTGGTTATGCCATGGGCATGTATTTGATGCGCCAGATCGGCACACGGGGGGTCTATGGCAACCCAATACTTCCGGACTTTATGGTGTTCCTGAATTACAAAGAACTGCCCTGGTTCTGGTATGGTTTTGATCAGTTCTGGTTTGCCGCGCTGATGGTGGTTCTGGTGCCCGGCACACTTGCATTTGTTTTCGGATGGCTGGCCTTCCGCTCCCGCGTCTCCGGGGTCTACCTGTCAATCATCACACAGGCCATGACCTATGCCCTGCTGCTCGCCTTCTTCCGCAATGATATGGGCTTTGGTGGCAATAACGGACTTACAGATTTCAAGGACATTTTGGGCTTTGACATTCAGACCCGCGAGACAAGAGCCACTTTGTTTTCATTAAGCGCAATTTTCCTGGTAATCTCGCTGATAATTACCGCCTATATCACGCGATCACGATTTGGCCTGCTGCTTGTCGCCACTAGGGATGCTGAAGCCCGAACGCGCTTTCTTGGTTACAGGCCGGAAAAGGTCAAACTGTTCATATGGACCTTGTCGGCAATTATGGCGGGCATTGCCGGGGCCCTTTATGTGCCACAGGTCGGCATCATCAACCCTGGTGAGTTTGCACCTGCCAACTCCATCGAAATTGTGATCTGGACAGCCGTTGGCGGGCGCGGAACAATTGTTGGCCCGGTCATTGGTGCGGTGCTTGTAAATGGCGGCAAAAGCTTGTTCACGGGCTGGTTTCCGGAATATTGGCTGTTTGTCTTGGGTGCCCTGTTCGTTGGTACGACGCTACTGCTCCCCAAAGGCATTGTGGGTACGCTCAACGACTATTGGAAGACACGTCGACAAAAACCCGATGAACCTGCATCAAACACTGTTCCTCAAGCGGCGGAATGATCATGGATCCGAAATTAACAACAGCCATGCTCTATCTGGATGATGTCAGCGTCTCATTTGACGGATTCAAGGCTATTAATGGCCTGTCGCTTACTCTGGAACCCGGCGAGATGCGCGCCATTATTGGTCCAAATGGAGCTGGCAAAACCACGATGATGGATATCATTACAGGGAAGACAAAACCCGACACCGGCTACGTTTATTTCAATGGAAATGTCGACGTGACCAAACATGACGAATCCGCCATTGCGACTATGGGGATCGGGCGCAAATTCCAAAAACCCACAGTGTTTGAAAATCACCGGGTAGAAGACAATTTGCTGTTGGCGATGTCTGGCACCCAGACCATTCAGTCCATGCTTTTTGGCAAGCGGACGAATAGCGAGGAAGCACGTATTGATGAGATACTGGAAATCACACGGCTGGAAAACCGCCGCGCTGAATATGCGGCCAATCTCTCTCACGGCCAAAAGCAATGGCTTGAAATTGGGATGCTGCTGGCCCAGGACCCGAAACTTTTACTTGTCGACGAGCCGGTCGCCGGCATGACGGATGCTGAAACCGCACAAACGGCCAGACTATTGCGCGAAATCGCAAAGGATCACGCAGTTGTGGTGGTTGAGCATGATATGGATTTTGTGCGCGATCTCGACGTCAAGGTTACCTGTCTCCACGACGGGGCAGTGCTGGCCGAAGGCACTCTTGATCACGTGAGCAATGATCAGCGGGTCATCGATGTTTATCTGGGGCGATAGCAATGCTGCAAATTGAAGATGCACATTTGAATTACGGTTCCTCGATCGCCTTGCGCGGGGTCAACGTAGAGATTGCAGCCAACAAGATTACATGCGTCCTGGGACGCAACGGCGTTGGCAAGACAAGCCTCTTGCGTTCCATCATGGGCCTCCACCCGCTTAAATTTGGTGGTGTGTCCTTTACCGGCAATGACCTGATCAAAATGGCGATCCATGAAAGGGCGCGCGCAGGGATTGGATTCGTCCCCCAGGGACGCGAGATTTTTCCCCTGCTCACCGTTTTTGAAAACCTGCAAGTCGGATATTCGGCCCTGCCCCGCCGTGACCGCTCCATTCCCGGTTACGTTTATGAGCTGTTTCCCGTGCTGAAAGACATGCTGAACCGTAGGGGCGGCGATTTGTCGGGTGGCCAACAGCAGCAACTGGCGATTGCGCGCGCATTGGTTTTGCGACCCTCCCTGCTTGTACTGGACGAACCAACAGAAGGTATACAACCCTCCATTATCAAGGATATTGGTCGTGCACTTCAAACTTTGCGAGACCGAGGAATCGCCATTTTGCTGGTCGAACAATATCTGGATTTCTGCCGTGAAATCGGTGATCACATCTACATAATGGATCGCGGTGAAGTAGTGCATTCCGGTCCGCCGGAAAGCCTTGATCAGCAAAATGTGCGCGATCACCTGACTGTTTAAACGCTGCGCCGCCGGACGGGCCTGTCACAGCCGCGTCAATCTGTTGGATTTCAAACTGTTGCAAGGCTTGGTAGGCTGCCTTAAGGCAAGTCGGGCATTTGTGCTGTCACCATAGCGCCACGACCGGAACAAAGGGAACACCACCATGATCAAACTAACCTGCTGCATCTGGTTGATTTTGGGCATTTCGCTGACATCCGGCATGGCTATGGCACAGACAATTGCCGACACGATATATTCCGGCGGGCCAATTCTAACCATCAACGATGCTCAACCTTCCGCAGAAGCTGTTGCCGTAAAAGATGGCGTCATCATAGCCGTTGGTTCACAGTCTGAGCTTGCGGCACTAAAAGGCACCAATACGCAGCTCTTCGATCTGGATGGTCGTACCATGCTGCCCGGCTTTGTCGATAGCCACGGGCATGTGGTGATGGGTGGATTGCAGGCTCTGTCCGCCAACCTCCTTGCCCCACCTGACGGAGAGGTGACCGACATCAAATCGCTGATACAAACCCTGAGCGATTGGGTTGAGGCCAACAAGGCTGCCGTGAAAAAGGTCAACCTGATTGTCGGGTTTGGCTATGACGAAAGCCAGTTGGCAGAAAAACGTCCCCCTACCCGTCATGAACTTGATGAAGTATCGAAGGACATTCCACTAATCATCATCCACCAGTCCGGGCATTTTGGTGTGGCCAATTCGCGGGCACTCGACCTAGCTGGCATTGGAAAGGGATCGGTCCCCCCTCCAGGTGGTGTTATCCGGACGGATGACACCGGTGAACCAAATGGTGTTTTAGAGGAAAACGCCTTCTTTGCCGTGCTGGTTCCCCTGCTTGGCGAGCTTGGAACTGAAGGCATCGAGACATTTGCCAAGGCAGGCGCCAAGCTTTGGGCCCGTTTTGGATACACCACGGCACAGGAAGGGCGCAGTTCCAGCCAAATTGTAGAGGCGCTGCGTGAGGTGGCGGGCAAGGGCGAAATGCCAATTGATGTTGTTGCCTATCCCGATGTGCTGGTAGATCGCGACTACATCAAGGCAAATGTGTCCAGGGAATATCGCAACGGCGTCCGGGTTGGTGGTGCGAAACTGACGATTGATGGCTCGCCTCAAGGTTTCACAGCTCTGCGGGACAGGCCCTACTACAATCCTGTTGGCAGCTATCCTGCCGGTTACTCTGGCTATTCATCCGCCACTTTGGAACAGACTGTGGATGCGGTGCGATGGGCCTATGAAAACAATATTCAAATCCTCACCCACTCTAATGGTGAAGGGGCCTCCGACAGGCTTATTGCATCAATCAACGCAGCGCAGAAAGAGTTTGGAAAACGCGATACGAGACCAGTTTTGATTCATGGCCAATTCCTGCGGGAAGACCAGGTCGACAGCTATCAACGTCTGGGCGTTTTTCCATCCGTGTTTCCAATGCACACATTCTACTGGGGAGACTGGCATCGTGAGCACACTGTTGGCCCAGTCAATGCCGAAAACATTTCTCCAACGGGCTGGATCAGACAACGTGGCATGATGTTCGGCACACACCATGATGCACCCGTAGCCTTCCCCGACAGCATGCGGGTTCTATCCGCCACCGTAACGCGCCGCACCCGGTCCGGTGATATTCTTGGACCGCATCAACGGGTGAATGTTTTGACAGCACTCAAGGCCATGACGATCTGGCCAGCGTGGCAACACTTTGAAGAGAATACAAAAGGATCAATTGAGGTTGGAAAACTGGCGGATTTTGTCATCCTTTCTGATGATCCAACAGCTGTGGATGTCGATCTGCTGGATGACCTCAAGGTGGTTGCGACGATCAAGTCCGACAAACAGGTCTTTGGTGCGAACGGTCAAATCAAGGAGGGCAAACTGAACCGCTGGCCGTTTACACAAAGCCCGGCAATCGCACATCGCTTTCTGGATTCACTCTATATCGGCATGAGACGATTATGATCTTGATTTGTACAATCTGCCGGTAGGGCCCATGCTTTTTTCCAGCAGCGCTCAGGGTGATCGCAATCAGTCAGCCTTTCTTTTGGGCGTGTTTTTGATAGCCAGCCTCCAGTTCGTTTCGCAAAAACTCTCCAAAATTCAATGGTTCAAATCGTGCTGGCCTGTCTACTGATATGGTTGATCCAAGCGGAGCGATAAGTGCTGAAACATTGGGGTCGTAAAAGAAAGGGCAAGAATAGCGCGCCTGGCCAGAGCGATTGATCACCCGGTGCGGCGTCGACAACAACAGGCCGTTTGACCATCTGTGCAACATATCGCCAACATTGACTACAAACGTGCCTTCAATCAACGGAGCGTCGACCCAGTTTCCTGCTGGGGTCTGCACTTGCAGGCCTCCAATACCATCCTGCGCTAACAGGGTCATACAACCGAAATCCGTGTGAGGGGCGGAACCATAGAGATCATCATCACTCATCGCTTCTGTGGGAGGATAATACAGAAGCCGCAGCCATGTCGTAGGCGGATCAAATTGTGAAGTCAGTTCTTCGGGACGGGCTCCAACGGACATCGCCACAATTTCCAGCAACTTGTGCGCCAAAACACTCAGCGCATCATTGTAGGCCATCACGGCAGTGCGGAATCCAGACAGATCCGGCCATTGATTTGGTCCAGCCAGATAATCACCGGCAAGCACTTGTGGCGCATCCCCGGAATCTTCCCGCATCACCATGAAGCTTTCGGACTGGTTCGGATTTTTGACATCGGCAAGCTTTGAATTCACATCCGTTGACGTATTGATCGGGATGAAGCCACGGTGATTGGAATCAAGTTCGACGTGTAATTTGGTCTCGCGCGGCAAATCATGAAATTGCCTTGACGCTGAAAAGACCTGACTGATCAGGTCCGAGTCCACACCATGATTGCTGATATATCCAAACCCCGTTGTACCATAGATTTCGCGGAACCGGGCAGCTAGATTGCGCTTGTCTTCTTCGCTGTCTCCATGGATCGCTGAAACATCCAGAACTGGAATTTCGCTGAACTCACTGCTCGTCTGCATTGCGTCTGTGCCCTGATTGTCGTCACTGGACATCACAGGTCAATTCCCGGTTGGTTGCAAGGCAAATTCCTCATCGATTCCATCACTTGACTTGAGTCTACTGACGCTGTTTGTAATTGCATCATGAGTCCAGCATGCCGAAACCTTTCATGACACAGGATCGTCCGGTTCTGGGCATGATGCTGATGCTGGGCTTTTGCATCATGGCTCCAATGGGCGATTCAATTGCCAAACTGCTGGGTGCGACCATTCCACTATTCCAACTGCTGCTTGTACGATTTGCCCTGCAGGGATTGCTCCTGCTGCCAATCGTATGGACAACACCGCGTAGACTGACGACCTCTCGCGGGATCATGAACATGATCGCATTGCGAACGCTGCTGCATATCGTTGGAGTGGGTGCGATGTTCCTGTCTTTACGTTACCTGCCACTGGCAGACGCAGTCGCGATTGCATTTGTAATGCCATTCATCATGCTCCTGTTGGGCCGCTTTGTACTTGACGAGGAAGTGGGTGCCCATCGTCTGGCCGCCTGTGCGGTCGGTTTTGCAGGCACGCTATTGGTCATCCAGCCAAGTTTTGCAGAGGTTGGCTTTCCCGCGCTTTTGCCACTTGTTGTGGCCGTCGACTTCGCTCTTTTCATGCTTGTGACCCGGCAGGTTGCAAAGCACGTCGATCCAATTTCCATGCAAACCATAAGTGGCGGCATGGCCGTGCTGCTCTTGCTCGCGGTGATGGCAATGGCGGCTCCCTTTGGCGATACAACCCAATGGCTTGTTGTACCGAATGCGATGGAAAGCGGATTACTGCTCGCAATTGGAATACTTGGAACAACCGCCCATCTGCTGATGACATGGTCCCTTCGATATGCCCCTTCAGCGACACTGGCCCCCATGCAATATCTTGAAATCCCGATCGCAACCATTCTCGGTTTTGTGATATTTTCGGATCTACCCAATGGATTGGCAGCCTTTGGTATTGTGATCACAATTCTTGCCGGTCTTTATGTTGTGTACCGTGAGCACAAGATTGGTAATCAGGATCTGCAAAAACCTTGAGGAAGAAGAAAGGGCAAACACCTATTCTCCGTCTTCCCCAATAAGCAAGTCGTCGACGAGATGCGCAATTAGTTGAGCCCGACCAGTCACCCCGACCTTGCGATAGATTGCATTGCACTGGGCTTTAATCGTCCCCTCACTGGTGCCTCGCAAGGAGGCGGTCTCACGCGTTGAAAAACCTTTCACAATCAACCAGGCCACCGCTTTTTCCGCATTGGTGAGTTGCCATCGCTCAAATTTTTCATCCACGACCTTGGTGAATGCCCCAGAGGCAAGGCGTAGTGCTTCTTCCGCCTGGGCCTGAAACCGACGCGCAAGAACCAGAGCCCGCACGCCTAAGACGGCACCAAGTATAAGCCCAAGACTGGCTGCAATCTCAAGGGCTTCACGAACTTGCCAGGATGTGCCGCTGCGCTGAATGCCCAGGACCGATATCGCAAGACTGGCCACAAATGCGCCGGCGCATATCACCTGAATCGCAACTGCAATCCACAGCAGAAAATTTCTCTTTCCCAATAAACGCGTCTCCCAATATCCCTGACCAACTTATGGTGTCAGGTGAGCGTTATATCGCCGATCTCATTTCCCTGGGCCACCAGGCCCACCCCCACGCTCTCCACCGCCGCGCTGATTGCCTTGTGGGCGGGTTTGCGCTGGAGTTCGTCGAGACAAAGGCTTTTTTGCTGACCCGTCCATTTTGGATTTCCCGTCAGCAGAGTTCTCCAGCCAGCCATCCGCGGGTCGCCAATTGTCTTGTAAAATTTGCCCCGAGCCTCTGGAAATCAGGATTTCCCGATCCTGCTTCCCGTCGGTTGCATGAACCACTATGCGCCATAACCATGTGTAGCCGGTTGAAACGATTTCGAACCCCTGTTCGTTCAGTGATTTCTCAAATTCTTTGCTGACAGTCTGCGCGACCGCCATTGATGACATGCAACTTGCTATCACCAGTGCAAACACAACGTATCGCATCACTTACAGCCTCAATATATCTTCAAGCCGCCCGTTCGTTTTCATCAAAACATCAGGCAGGACTGTCAATCCATGCAGCCACACCTACCGGATGGACCTGTTCATGGCCAGACACAAGCAGATTATCAATGTTCCTCTTCACCGTTTTCGGGCTCGTATTTGTACACCACCAGATTTTCAAGGAATGTAATCAGAGCGGCTTGATCAGCAGACGACAGCGCCTCAAATCTGCTGCGTTCGTCTTTCGCCTCGCCCCCATGGGCCAGGATAGCTTCATCAAGTGTTGTGGCCCGACCATCATGGAGCCAAGGACCCGTGGACCCAACTCCGGCAAGCGACCGGGTAAGCCACATGCGAGCTCCAATGCCCAGTGGTTCGGATGGATCGGCAAGGCCTTCGCCCATATCGTGACGTTTGAAATCTGAAAACCACCTGACTATCGCAGTCCCGTCTTGTTCGACAGGAGTTGCACCCAACAAGGCAACATCGCCATTGTCCTGGGGGATGCGATTGTTCGGCTGGTCTTTTGTAATATCAAACCGGATTGGTCGGTCGCGCATCAAACCGTGCTCAGATGGCAATGATCCATCAAGGAACGTCTCATCGAAATAGCCCGGTGTTTGACTTGGCTCTGTGAATATGGGGCTCTCAACCGGCAAGCTTGGTTTGTGGCAGCTGGCACATCCGGTCTCGGCAAATACCCTCTCACCCCGCAATATGATTGCGCGCTGTGAATCGCTCAGTTCAAGCAAGTCAACTTCATGCAGTTCAATCTTGCTCACTGGGCGTTCAAGAGCTGCCATGTAGATAGTCAAAGCCGTCATGTCACCGACAGTCAGTTCATTGGTGACGGAGTCAAAATCGCCGTCTGCATCTCCCACCAATTCAACGGCTTGCAGGCCAAGTTCATTATTGGCGGCTCCGCGCGTAAATTCCCTGATCGTGGCTTTATTGCCCTTCCAGCCAAAGGGGCGAACAACAAGGTCTTCGTCGACCCCTTCAAGCTTGCTCCAATCGAAATGGACCTTGCACGGATCATTGTGGGTTCTGATCACTGAAACAAACCCAAATGAGATGCCCTTGGCGATCAGCTCGATTTGTGAAACGCCATCCGCACAGGCCATGGCTTTTGCCTTCGCGCGGTGGGCGTAAAGTTCGACACTCATCTCTTCCGCCACCAATTGCACCGGTCCAAGGGCAAATACAGGCAAGGTGTTGCGTTCAAGATATTTCGTTGGGTCGCCGGTATGGGCCGGGTCCACCAGCACATTTTGTGCAATATCTCCTCCGCCATTTGCAATAGGCGCGTTATGACAGGAGACACAGGATGTTGAATTTGCGCCGCCCTCTCGCCTCGGAAAGTGTTGAGCCCATTCACCGGGGCCCTTGAGGTCGGCTCGCGGGAAACGGGCAAAGAGGCGCCCTTCTCCGATGTTGGCTCCGACACCTCGTTGCGAGTCGAACTGATGCTCCGACAATTCATCGCCTGCCTCAAATGCGTGAATATATGCAGCCAGACTACCCTTGGCCGCACTTAATGCATTGAGCTTCGCCTGTTCGACCGGCTCGATCTGCTCGGCCGCCGCAATTCCTGGAGCTAAAAATGTCAGGGATGACAGGAGAACTGGCACGGGAAATTTCAGCGTAGAAAGCAACATGGAGAGACCTTGAACTGTGTGTTGGAAAAATCGGCTCCCCCAAATTGGGGTTGGGGGAGCCTTTGGAAATGCAACGCTGACGCTTGGGGAAAGACCACGTTGCACTTCACGGGGACGCTGGGCGAGTAGCGCTACCCCCGTGGACCTCTGCCTTCACCACCCCTACCGGGGCCTCCGGCACCTCGTTCCGGAGCACCACGTTCGGCGCGTTCTTCACGCGCTGGGCGCTCGGGACGTTCCACGCCTGCGGCTTCCAGTTCAGCATTGGCGGCTTCGCGCAATGCGCGGCCTTCTTCACGCAATTCGTGGACCTGTTCTGCAAAGGATTGACGCACATCACGTGCTTCCTCTCGTGTCAAACCTTCAAGAGCCGCGTAAACGTCCTCGCGCAATTCGGTTCTCGCTTGCTGAAAACTGTCCAGCGACGCCTGAAGCGTTTCGCTGAATGTAAATTCCGATTCAACTGTCTGAGCGAAGCCGGCATTTGGTGTTGTAGCAATTAAGGTACAGGCAAACGTTGCAATTATGGTTGTTTTCATAAGCATCTGTATTTTCTCACTTTCTGGAGACTCTAATCTGTCTGCAGCAGCAGTTGATCCTGCTTTCTGCCGGGTCAGAATTGCTTGAGAAGTACAACAAACTCCATCTGCCAAAGGTTGATTTGGACGGAACTCAACCTTAGTTAGAAGCTCATAAACCTGAGTTATATGAGTGGTCTGATTTTCTTGTGAGAATTTATTTCACTTCGGGGCATGTTTTGATGGCACAGAAATTCTGTTCACACTAAGGTTGGCAAAACCAAAATCACACACAAAAAAGCAGGAAAAGCGGTATGAGCTACCCCGACATTAAAATGTTGATAGATGGCCAATGGACAATTGGATCTTCGCAGGAATTTGACGATGTTCTTGATCCAGCAACCCATGAAGTTCTGGCTCGGGTACCCCACGCTTCCGTTGCCGACCTGGATCGCGCGCTGGAAGCCGCACAACGCGGCTTTAGTGAATGGTCCGCAATGTCCCCTTTTGTCAGGCAGCAGATCATGGAACAGGCTGCCCGCAATATGGAGGAACAAAAAGAAGAAATCGCCAGGTGGTGCACCATGGAAATGGGAAAGCCACTTGCTGAAAGTCTGCTGGAGATGGATTTTGTGATCTCGGTAACCCGCTGGTGTGGAGAAGAAGGGCGGCGAGCTTATGGTCGAATCGTTCCTGGTCGGGCCTCCGACCACCGCTACTCCGTCCTTTGTGAGCCGGTGGGGCCAGCTTGCGCATTTGCGGCCTGGAACTTTCCGGGGACAAACGTCATTCGCAAGATCGCACATGCCTTGGGCGCCGGTTGCTCAATGATTCTGAAGCCGTCAGAAGAGACACCTGCCACTGCTATGGCGATTGCCAAGGCTTTTCACGATGCAGGCGTGCCAGCGGGTGCGCTGCAGATTGTTTTTGGTGTACCGGATACAGTCTCGCGCCATTTGATTGCCTCTCCGGTGACCCGCAAGCTGTCTTTCACCGGGTCGGTCCCTGTTGGCAAGCATCTGACCAAATTGGCCGCTGACACCATGATGCATGCCACCATGGAACTGGGTGGCCATGCCCCGGTTATGATTTTTGATGATGCGGATATCGGCGATGCTGCCAAGCAGATGGCAGCGTTCAAATTTCGCAATGCCGGTCAGGTGTGCGTTTCCCCAACACGGTTTCTGGTCCAAAAGGGTGTCTATTCAGATTTCGTGGATGCCCTGACGGAAGAGGCGTCAAAAATCAAGCTTGGACACGGTCTTGAAGACGGTGTCCAGATGGGTCCTCTGGTTGCAGAACGCCGCATTGCGGTCATGGAACAGTTTGTATCCGACGCGGTAGACCACGGTGGTCGCATTACCACAGGAGGTGAACGGGTTGGCAATCAGGGCAGCTTCTTTGCTCCAACCGTTATTGCCGACCTTAACGACGATGCTGAAATAATGAACGAAGAACCATTCGGCCCGCTGGCCCCGGTTTCTCCTGTTGAAGATATTGATGAAATGATTGTCCGTGCCAACCGGCTTTCGGTCGGCCTGGCATCTTACGCCTATGTCAAGGATGGCGGGATTGCAGATCGGTTGAGCCGTGAAATCAAATCCGGAATGTTGGGCATTAATACGCCGGTGATTTCACTTGCAGAAACCCCCTTTGGCGGAACTGGTGACAGTGGCTATGGCAGCGAAGGCGGAATTGAAGGTCTCGCTGCATACCAGCAGACCAGGCTTGTGGTCGAGAAGCGCTGATCACGCGCACCTGAATTACGAATCGAGGCGCCGCGGGCGGAGCAATTCTGATTTCCCCGGCGCCTTTTGGCTTTCAAACTGCCCTTTAGTCTTTTCGATCGCCGTTGTATTGATGTTTGGTTGGAAAGGTTGGCAACCAGGTTTCACGACGCCGGTTCCATAGCTCATAGTCGGGATTAAACTGGTTTGGTTCGTCCAGCGCCCCAAGATGGATTTCAACTTCATTTCCAGTCCTGGCAAATACGGATGATCCACAGCGCGGGCAGAAGTGTCGCCCATCCCAAATCTGAGTTTCACCCTCTACACTGACCGCGCTTTCAGGATAAACCGCGGCTGCGTAAAACACAGCACCGTGATGTTTGCGACAATTCAGACAATGGCAAAGCCCGACCCGATGGGGTTCGCCGAGCGCCGTAAACCGCACGCGTTCACACAAGCATCCACCCGAAGTTTTCTTCATTTCCGGGCCTTCCCTGATCCCGTTTTTCGCAGACAGTCTGGCACGAAAATTGCGCCATCCAAAGCGCAACAGGCGTTCAGTTTGGGTGAATGTCTAATATTGGGAAATTCCCGGTCTGATCAGGGTAAAAGCCTGTTCGGAATTGGGACTAATGGGTGGAGGGGCTATTGGAATGACTCCTGGCAGTGAATTGGTCGAGCAGGTCTCCGATGAGATTCGCATCATACGCGACATGGTCGAATATGACTGGCTGGTGGGATGTGTACCCACCTCGGTTGCCATCATCCTTGGTCATTGGGACCGCAATGGTTTTGACAATTTAATTGCGGGTGACAGCTCCACCTACAATGCG
>JBPCWM010000293.1:0-8053 GCA_051009515.1 Rhizobiaceae bacterium
CCTGGTGTATAAGGCGACTGCGGAAATTCATGAGGAATTTGAGGGTGAATCAGAGGAAGACGCTGCCAACCGTCTCTCTTCAGCTACTTTCGCCAGCATAATTGGGCAAATCATCATTATCGATATGGTGTTTTCAGTTGATTCCATCGTTACAGCGATTGGCATGGCACAGCATCTGGAGGTCATGGTTGCCGCCGTGGTTGTGGCCGTGGCAGTCATGTATGTAGCGTCCGGGACGATCTCGTCTTTCATCAAAAGGCATCCCACAACCAAGATGCTGGCGCTTTCGTTCCTTTTGCTTATTGGCGTTTCACTTGTTGCAGATGGAATGGGTTTTCATATCCCGCGCGGTTACATTTATGCAGCCATGGGTTTCTCTGTCATGGTCGAAGCGATCAATATAATGGCGGGCAAGAATCGCAAAAAAAGCCGGTGATCGCTGTGTCATGAGCGAAAACCTGGTGGACAAGAAAACCGCTTGGTGGCGGCTTCCAGGTGTGGTGCCGGTCTTTTTCATGTTCTTTCTGGAAGCTTTTGTACTGGGCAACTGGATACCACGTATTCCCGACGTGAAAGCTGCTTTTGAGTTTTCCGCTTCCCAGTTGGGACTGAGCATGTTTGTGTTGGCTTCGGGCACATTGGTAGCCTTTCTGGCGGGTGGAAAACTGTTAAAGCGTTTGGGTTTGCGATATGCCTGCGCTGTTTCACTACCGCTGTGGACACTGGCCGTTTTTGCTGTGCCGTTCATGCCAGATGGATTTGCGCTCGCCGTCCTGCTGTTTGCTGGTGGCATGGCTATCGGGCTTGTAGAAATTGGAATGAATACAGCGGCAGACCGGCTGGAACGTGTCACCGGGCGCCGATTGATGTCAAAGGCTCATGGATTTTGGAGTATTGGCTCGCTTGTTGGAGCGCTGTTGGGGGGGGCTCTTGGAGGAGCTGGCGTCAGTCTCGTTACCCATTTCAGCCTCGTTCTGCCCTTGTTTGCAATTATTGGTTTGATCATGGCGCTGCGTATTCCCCGCGCAGGAGAAGAATTGCGCAAATCCGAAGCGCTCAAGGCTGAGGCAACTTTTAAATTGCCAGCTTCGGGCCTTTTTCTGCTGTGCCTGATGCCGATCGGAATCATGGTCGTAGAGGGGGCTTTTATCGATTGGTCGGCGCTGTTTGTGCGCGATGTGCTGTCGGGCGACGCCTGGGCCAGTGGATTGATTTATGCCGCTTTTTCAACGGTGATGGCAATCACTCGCATGTCCGGTGATTGGCTTCTCGACATGTTTGGTCCTTTACCTGTGGCGCGCATTTCGGCTGTATCTGCGACTGTGGGAATTGTCATGTTTGCGCTGGCTCCAGGCGTTGAAATTGCTTTTGTGGCTGCCCTTTTTTCAGGATTGGGGACAGCTATATTCTATCCATTGACCATGTCTGCTGCTGCGAACCGACCAGGCGATTCAGAAGACAATGTTTCTGCCATGTCTTTGTTTGCCTTTTCATCTTTCATGCTGGCTCCACCAATTCTCGGCTTTATTGTGGATGTCTGGGGGCTTCGTGTGGCACTGCTGGTTATCGCACCCTTGGCCGCCGGGTCGCTCTTGCTGACCGGTGAATTGAAAAAGACTTAGTCCACCTCACAGCTTGCCGCACGCTGCTCACCACTTGAGACATGTGGATATCGACAAGGTGGGTTGGCAAATATGTCAAACCGGTTCTAGGGTGAATGGGTCCGATTTTCGGCAGGGGTTTATATCGGGTACAAATGTCTGAAGACAAAACAGCCACATCCGCCGCAAGCCAGCCACCTCTGCTTGAAACTAGTGGCATTACCAAGATATTTGGTGAACTCTACGCCAATGACGACATCGATTTTGCAATTCAAAAAGGCGAGATTCACGCGCTGCTCGGTGAGAATGGTGCAGGCAAGTCTACCCTTGTAAAAATTCTGTTTGGATCATTGCAACAGAGCGACGGTGATGTCTATTGGAATGGTGAACTGACGCATGTGAAATCTCCATCTGAAGCGCGCGCGCTTGGCATTGGCATGGTATTCCAGCACTTTTCCCTGTTTGAGGCGCTCACAGTTGCCGAAAACATAGCGCTTTCATTTGATTCTGACGTTGATTTGGGCGATGTGTCTGAGAAGGCAAAAACACTTTCAAATCAATATGGTTTGCCACTCGACCCTGATGCGGTGGTTGGTGATTTGTCGGTAGGGCAAAGGCAGCGTATCGAGATTATTCGGTGCCTGATGCAAAATCCGGCGCTGATCATACTCGACGAGCCAACATCCGTCCTGACCCCTCAGGAAGCCGATACCCTCTTTGAAACCCTTTTACGGCTTCGCGATGAAGGCCGCTCCATTCTCTACATCAGCCACCGGTTGGAGGAAGTGCAAAGGCTGTGCTCTGCTGCGACTATCATGCGCCATGGCAAGGTTGTTGATGCCTGCGATCCTCGTGAGGAAACAGCAGGAAGCCTTGCGTCCAAAATGGTGGGAGCCGAAGTTGAAGGAATCGAGCACAAGGCTGCTGGCAAAACGGGTGACGTTGTTCTTGCGCTCAATAATCTTTCGATGGCGGCAAGTCACCCCTTCGCAGTGGCGCTAAAGAATATCTCTCTTGAAGCGCGTCAGGGTGAAGTGGTCTGCATTGCCGGTATCGCCGGTAACGGACAGGGCGAATTGTTCGAGGCGATCTCGGGAGAAGACCGACAAGACCAAGCGGGGCAAGTAGCCATTATGGGCATGAGCGTTGGTCATCAGTCCATATCCGACCGCCGCAATCTTGGCGCTTCATTTGTACCTGAGGAAAGGCTGGGTCACGGTGCCGTGCCCGGCCTGTCTTTGACAGACAACATGTTGCTGGCTCGTCATGCAAGCGATGCGGATGACTTTTTGACCATGGGCAGACTGCGGGTAATCGCCAATAACGCAATTGCCGCAGCCACAAAGCGGGTGAATCAGGTCATGGATGTCCGCAAATCGGCAGAGAACCCATTGGCTGGTGCGCTCAGCGGTGGGAATCTGCAAAAGTTCATTGTTGGTCGTGAACTCGACCGCAATCCGACATTCATTTTGGTCAACCAACCCACTTGGGGTGTGGATGCAGGCGCTGCCGCTCACATAAGGCAATCCCTGCTTGATCTTGCGGCTTCCGGTTCGGGCGTGCTGGTGATTTCCCAGGATCTTGACGAAATATTTGAAATTGCCACATCCATCGCCGTCATGGCTGACGGGCACCTGACGAAGCCTGAGCCGGCTGCTGCCATGACACGTGAAAAGATTGGCTTGTTGATGGCCAGTTCCGGTGCAGATGAGGGGCAGGCGGCATGAGGCTGGAACTACAAAAACGGACTGATCCATCGCCGGTCTTCTCGATCTTGTCGCCCTTGATCGCACTGGGATTGATGATCCTGGCCGGCGCCGTAATGTTTATGATTTTGGGTAAGAATCCTTTTACCGGCCTCTATGTCTATTTCATTGAACCACTGAGTGACCCCTGGAGCCGTGAACAAATACTGGTCAAAGCTACGCCACTCACCTTGATTGCCATAGGCTTGGCCGTATGTTTCCGTTCCGGCAACTGGAATATCGGGGCCGAGGGGCAATATCTGATTGGTGGCATGTTCGGAGCTGCGATTCCGGTTCTGTTTCACGACTGGCAATCTCCGTTGCTCCTGCCGCTGATGCTGATCATGGGCATGGTTGGAGGGGCGCTTTACGCCTTCATTCCAGCCGTACTGAAAGCGCGGTTCGGCACCAATGAAATACTGACCAGTTTGATGTTGGTCTATGTGGCCCAACAGTTGGTTGACTGGGTGGTGCGCGGTCCGTGGCGTGACCCGCAAGGCATGGGTTTTCCCGGGAGCAAATCCTTCAACGAAAGTGGAGTATTGCCGAAGATATTTCAGTATGGAGATGCCCACTATGGGGCGTTGATTGCGCTTCTGGCAGCCATTGCGCTGTGGTTCATGCTGTCGAAAACGCTGAAAGGTTTTGAAATCACAGTATTAGGGCAAAGTCCACGGGCAGGGCGCTTTGCCGGCTTTAGCGCAAAGCAGATGACAGTCTTTGCATTTTTGGTTTCCGGTGCCATGGCAGGTCTGGCCGGAATTGGCGAGGTTTCGGGTACGGTTGGTAAACTCGATGACAAATTGTCGCTGGGATATGGCTTTGCAGCTATCATCGTGGCGTTTCTGGGGCGTTTGAACCCATTGGGCATAGTTGCTGCGGGTCTGGTGCTGGCGCTTTCTTATATTGGCGGAGAAGCCGCGCAGATTTCACTGGGTGTTTCAGACCGTGCAACGCGAGTATTTCAGGGCCTGTTGCTGTTTTTTGTTCTCGCGTGTGACACGCTCATCCATTACCGAGTGACTTTTGCCGCGTCTGCGGCTTCCGCAAAGGGGAGGTCGTGATGGACATCTGGGCCAGCATCCTTCTATCCATTTGCGCAGCCTCGACACCGTTGCTTATTGCAGCAGCCGGTGAATTGGTGGTGGAGCGGTCAGGCGTGCTCAATCTTGGTGTTGAAGGAATGATGATCATGGGGGCGGTTGCAGCGTTCTCCGTCGCCCAGATGACCGGTAATCCCTATATCGGAGCCATAGCAGCCGTTGCAACCGGCGCTATATTCTCCTTGCTCTTTGCCTTTCTCACACTGACTTTGGTGGCCAATCAGGTGGCAACGGGGCTGGCGCTCACCATATTGGGACTCGGCTTGTCTGGTATGATTGGCGAAGGTTTTGTGGGCCAACCCGGCATTCGCATGGAGGCTATCCATATTCCGGTACTCAGCGATCTGCCGCTCGTCGGCAATCTGGTCTTTGGACAGGATCTGATTTTCTACCTGTCTCTGGTACTGGTTGCTGGTGTGGCGTGGTTCCTGTTTCGCACCCGGGCCGGTCTGATGTTGCGCTCGGTCGGAGACAGCCATACATCGGCACACGCATTAGGGATAAATGTTATCAAGATCCGGTATTTGGCGATCCTATTTGGTGGCGCCTGTGCAGGGCTGGCAGGTGCTCATCTGTCACTGGTTTATGTGCCGCAATGGGTCGAAGGCATGACAGCGGGCAGGGGGTGGATTGCCCTTGCTTTGGTTGTGTTCGCCTCCTGGCGCCCGGGCCGTTTGCTGATTGGCGCATATCTCTTCGGTGCAGTGACAATTGGTCAGTTCCACGCCCAGGCTCTTGGCGTTCCAATTCCTGCACAATTCCTCACGTCACTGCCATATATTGCGACTATTGTTGTATTGGTCTTGATTGCGCGCAATCGCAGGCTCACAATGATCAATACGCCGGCCTCACTTGGGCAACCATTTGTGCCGGATAGATAATCAAATCAACTGTAAACACGAAGAATGCTCAATCGGGGATCACCCCAAAATCAGGGAAACAAACATGAAAAAAACTCTTTTTGCACTGGCTGCTTCCTGCGCTGTAATGCTGACTGCACAGGCGCAGGCCAAGACCAAGGCTTGCTTTATCTATATCGGACCAACAGGCGATTTCGGCTGGACCTACCAGCACGACCAGGGGCGTCTGGCCGTGGAAAAAGAACTTGGTGATGCGGTCGAAACTGCCTACCTTGAAAATGTGCCCGAAAGTGCTGAAGCCCAGCGTCCGATCGAAGCCTTTGCCCGCGACGGATGCAACATTATCTTCACAACTTCCTTCAACTACATGGACCCAACCAACAAGGCGGCCAAGAAGCATCCTGACGTGAAGTTCGAACACGCCACCGGCTACAAGCGCGAAAGCCCCAATGTCTCGACCTATTCGTCGAAATTCTATCAGGGTCGTTATGTACAGGGTCAGATTGCTGCCAAGATGTCGAAAACCGGTGTTGCCGGCTATATTGCGTCGTTCCCGATCCCGGAAGTGGTGCGCGGCATCAACGCCTTCATCCTCGGCGCGCAGTCAGTCAATCCCGACTTCAAGCTGAAGGTCGTGTGGGTTTCAACCTGGTTTGACCCGCCAAAAGAAGCAGACGCCGCCAAGGCGTTGATTGACCAGGGCGTCGACATCATTACCCAGCACACTGATTCAACTGCAGCTATGCAGGTCGCAGCCGAACGTGGCATCAAGGCATTTGGTCAGGCGTCTGACATGATCAAGTTCGGCCCCAATACGCAGCTCACTGCGATCATTGACGACTGGGCTCCTTATTATGTTGAGCGGGTAAAAGCCGTTATTGATGGCACCTGGGAATCACAAGATGTGTGGCACGGCATGGATCACGGCAGTGTGGTTATGGCACCCTATACAAATATGCCAGACGATGTTGCGGCTATGGCAACAAAAACTGCGGCAGCAATCAAGGATGGATCTTTTGAACCATTTACCGGCCCGGTCATGAAGCAGGATGGCACGGCATGGCTCAAGGACGGTGAGAAAGCTGACCTTGGAACCCTTCTGGGCATGAATTTCTACGTCAAGGGCGTAGACGACAAACTGCCCCAATAGGATTGCAGTCGAATGTTACAAGAATGGGGTGTTCGCATCAGGCGGGCGCCCCATTTTGTTTACGCTTGCTGGTTAAGATTCTCCCATGAGCCTTTTTGTCATAACCAAACTGTTTGCCAGCCTTGTGACCGGCATGTTGGGAATTCCAATTGGCATTCTCCCATCCGTTTTCCTTTTTCGGGATTTGGCCAATGGTGTTGACGACAGTGCTGCAGCCAAACGCAACTACGCATTGACGCTTTGGTTAGGCATGCTGGCTGGCTGGATAATAGCCAGCCTGTTATCCTGGTCAGTAATCACATATCTGTTTGGATAATGACTTGATTTGACGACGCGAATGCATCATAGGAGTGCCGCGTGGTGAGGTGGCCGAGTGGTTTAAGGCAGCAGTCTTGAAAACTGCCGTGCGTGGAAGCGTACCGTGGGTTCGAATCCCACCCTCACCGCCATTTACTTTTTTTCCTCCAGAACCTATGACTTCTTTGACCTATGAAGGCTTGACCTGTATGGTTTTTCTGTGTGGTTATTATATTTCTGGATAAGCGGTGCCTAAGGTAAAACTCCCCAGATACATTCAGCTCAAATACAATACGTTTCATGTTGTTATGGAAATTCCACAGGACGTAAGAAGCAAGTTTGCTGGGAAACGAAGATTTACTAAAAGTTTGCAGACCGACAAGTTGGCAACTGCAGAACAAAGAAAATGGACGTACATAAGTAAATGGAAATCCGTTGTCGCTGCGGCTCGTAAGGGCGACGATCATCTGTCCAAAATGCGAAGGTTTCTGGAAACCAATGCTTCCGAATTTCCAAGAACTATTGAAAGACCAGACGGTTCAACATTTGTAGAAACGGCTGAAGACTTTTTGCTTGGCGGATATGTTGCAGATGTAGCTCCCAGCAACAATGATGATGAAACGGGTGACCCTGCCGTTTATGATGCTTTCAAGGTCTTTACTGGTGAATGGGTAAAGCTCTCTGAACACATAGAGGCATGGAAAGAGCGAAAAGCCAGAATTGATCAGGTTGCACCAAAGACGCTGGATCAGATGGCTGCAGATGTTGAGCAGTTTTGCAAGAAGTTCACCTATCTTCATGATGTAACTTCTGAGGCTGTGGCTGATTGGGTTCTGTCCGATCAAAAATCCATGGCAACCAACAACCGCAGAGCAACATCTTATAGGAGTCTGTTGAGCTTCCTTGGTGACAAGAACCCGCTGCCCAAACTTTTCGTCAACGCTGACATACCAAAGAACCAAAGAGTCAGACCAAGAAATGAACGTAGACAACCATTCACAGATGCGGAAGTGGTCAAGATATACAATGCGTGCACTGACCCATCTCTGAGAGACCTTGTGGCCTTAGATGCTTACACCGGATGTAGAATTGAGGAACTGTGCGATCTGCTCGTTGAAGATGTAAATCGTGAGAACAGTTCTATCTACATCAAGTCAGGTAAGACTGACGCAGCAATCAGGCACATACCGCTTCATCCCAATCTGCAGCAAATGATTGAACGTTTGTGTCAGCAATCCAAGGATGGGTATGTGCTGAGTGGTCTGAGCGGCAAGAACAAGTACAACAAACGATCAAA